>JAJZAR010000116.1 GCA_021799315.1 Thermoplasmata archaeon
ATTTCTCCGTCTAAATTCCTGTAATCATCTATGTGATATCCTTCCAGATGAGCATTTATTTTGTAGTCATTGGCAAGGAGGTATTCTATTAAATCGCAGGCGAGCCATATTGTCCTGAGCCGTATGCACTTTTCATTCATTTTATCGATGTATATCGTTCCGTATTTCCACAAAGACTGATTGAAATAATTTGATACCACGTGAATGAAATTATCCTCCTCAAAGTAAAGGGCAACATCATTCTTTCTTTCCTTCGTTTCCATCTTTATTACGCAACTGGTTCTGTCTGATATGATCATTTCTATCGGCTTTCCAGTCATGGTTCTTACAAAGCAGTTGCCTTCGAATTGCTCGTTCATTCTTTGAGGTCTATCCAGAAATAATATTATAACAAGGGTTACATTTTTTAATGTTAACTTTTCAATGGCAGGGTAGAGAAGTTTGTATCTGTCATAGTTGATGGAAAGAATCAATTCATCTTCCGTCTGTTCAATGAGGGAATAAAATTTTTCCGTTATATGATCATCCCCTTCTATAATAGATATGAAAGAGTCTTTTGTATTATTGTATATTTTCTTGTTTTGAACATACCGTTCCAAATCAAAGCTGTATGAATCTAACCAGCGTCTTTCCCGTTCCATAACTGTTGATATGGGGATCGCTTTGTACAGTTTCTTGCGGCCAGCGCTGCTCTCAATAAAACCTTTATTTTGAAGAGAACTGAAAAGATCGTAGACCCTGGGCTGTGGTATGCTCGTTTCTTTAACTATATTAGTTGAGTTCATGGGCCCCTTTAATAAAAGAGCTTTGTATATTCTTATTTCATAATTTGAAAGGTTAAGTTTTGATAATCCATCAAAGATATCAGAGTCCATGTGTACATATCTTAATTCATGTTATAAAATTCTTGCTAAGAGTCACCTGATAAACAATTGACTTTTAGAGGTTTGACTAAGGTTTCCAGTCTGGAGTTCTTACACACCTGTAATAATGATCATTTCCGTAACCCGCCTCTAACTCGGGGTGAGTGATTTGACATTCATTTTTGGAAAATGGGCATCTTGTAATAAATTGGCATCCTTTGTTTGTTTCAGAATAGTTAGACGGCGCTCCAATCAATTTTATTCCATCGTATCTCTCTGCGCCAATTCGGGGCAAACTCTTAAGCAATAGGTAATTGTATGGGTGTAAAGGTGAATTTAGCATATCTTCTCTTTTGCCGTACTCTGTAATTTCCCCAGCATAGACCATGGCAATCCAGTCAGATATTTGATAAAGAATGGAAAGATCGTGAGTTATCACCAACATGGTAAACCCCTTCTGGCGTTGAATTCTTTTTATGTCTCTCAATATATCATGTTCCACCAGAACATCAAGGCCTGTCGTGGGTTCGTCAAGAATAACGAGTTTTGGTGATAGAACTAAGGCCATGGCAATTACAGTTCGCTGCCTCATGCCTCCGCTCAACTCATGAGGGTAACTGTGAAGAACCTCAGGGCTTAACCTGACCATATTAAGCACGGATTGGATTCTGGATTGAGATTCTTCAATATCTTCGCCGTGTGCTTCAAACACATCATTAAACTGATCTCCAATTCTTTTAACAGGATTCAGTGCATTCATGGCCGCTTGAGGAATAAATGTAGTATCAACTGCTCTTATTCTTCGTAATTCTCTCTTTGACAATTTTAAAATATCCTTGCCATCAAAAATAACCTCTCCAGATTCTATGATACCTGGATATCTCAGGGAATTATAAATTGCCTGTGCCAGAGTGCTCTTTCCCGATCCTGATTCTCCTGCTATGCCGAATATAACACCTTCTTCAATTTTCAGGTTAAAATTGTTTATTATTTTTGTCGTACCGTTTTCTCCCTCATATCCGACATTCAGATTTCTTATCTCTAAAATTGTACTCACTCAATCAACCTCAATTTTCTTATAGGGATCCGGGGCGGCTTTTATCAATTGTTGTGTGTAGCTATCTCTGGGATTTGTTACAATGCTCTTTGTATCTCCATATTCTACAACTCTTCCTTGATTAAGCACATAAATTCTGTCTGTAATCATGCTTACGGTGTTGAGATCGTGGGTTATGTAAATTATGCTTATGCCAAGACTCTTTTTAATAGATAGAAGGAGATCAAGTATTTCAATTCTGAGAGATACATCCAGCATTGAAACAGGTTCATCTGCAATGAGCACCTTTGGGTTTGTTGCAAGAGCTCTGGCCATGTAAACCCTCTGCCTCTGACCTCCAGATAATTGATGGGGAAACTTATTCCTATACTGGGAAGGTGGGGTTAATTTTACCTGCTCAAGCAGACTATCAATTCGTTCGTTAATGTTGCCATCATATTTCGTAATCACAAGTGGTCTCTTTATGTGCCATTCCACATTGTGAAAGGGGTCAAGAGATGCATAGGGATCCTGAAACACCATCTGTATCTGACTCCTGTATTTCCTCAGATTTTTTCCCTTCAAGTTAGAAACATCATTACCCTCGAATATAATTTTACCTGAAGTTGGCCTGTATAGCAGGACAAGGATTCTTGCAAGTGTGCTTTTTCCACTTCCACTGGCTCCTACAATTCCAAGTAATTCATTTTGATTCAGTTCCATATCAACATTCTGCAATGCATTCACTGATTCTGATCTTGTCAAGCTTTTCCTAGACTGAAATACTTTGGATAGATTTTCTATGCTTATTATGCTCGTTCAATCACCTTTTTCTTCTTTTTGAACACCTTCAGTGCTGGGTTTGCAATTTCGTCAAGCCCAAAGTTGAGTAATATAAATGCGAACATTAGCACGGAAATGAGTATGGCGGGAGGGAGTATCCACCACCACTCTCCTACCAGATAGGCTTCGTTGTTTATGGCCCAGTACAGCATAGTCCCCCAATTTACCTGTTGAAGGTTTCCAACACCAAGATATTCTACAAACGTTAAGCCCATTGTTCCGTACATTGCTGTAAAGAAGAAATTTGAAACTATAACGGGCATTATAGACTTTATAATCTGCCTGAAAATTATGCTCAATTTTCTTTCTCCTATGAGTATAGATGAAAGAATGTAGTCTCTCTTTGACACAGAAAGAGTAACTGATCTGAATGTTCTGGCACCAAAGGCCCATCCCGTTGAAATCAAAATGATTACAGTAGGCAAATATCCCATATTCTGCTTCAGGCCAAGAAAATAGGCTCCAAACAACATAATGAGCAGGACACCCGGTATAACCAAAAATACATTCACAATCCCATTTATGATTTCATTGACTTTTTTGGATGCGAATCCAGATACAACTCCTACAAAGACAGATATGAGAGTGCCAAGAATTCCAACAGAAAAACCTATCATCAGCGTGGGTGCAGCACCTGCAAGAAGTTGCGAGAATACATCCTGCCCATACCCTGTAGTACCCAGTAAATGATTGTAACTGGGAGGCATCGACTTTTTGAAAAGGTATGCATTCGGAGCGTATGGTGTGTAAAATATGCCAACTACGGCAAATGCAACCATGGCCAATAATAGGATCAGACCAAATTTAGACTTACCATTCTCAGTTAATATGTGGACAGGGGCGAACATCTTCTTCAACGAACTGAATATAGCAGAGATGCCATCAACGCGAGTCTCCTTTAGAGCATCATCATTTACATTCAGTTTAATCGCCCTCCTGTTTGATTCTGGGGTCAAGAATCCCAAGTAGAATATCAACTATTAGATTACCAACGAGGACAGCAATTATAACCATCAGGAATATGCCCTGAAGGAGCGGATAGTCCAGGTCATCAATGGCTGTAATCATATACATCCCTACACCAGGATATGAAAAGATAGATTCCTCAATTATAACTCCGCTCACTGACAAACCTATAGACATAGAAAATCCCGTTAAATTTGGTAATAATGCATTTCTATAAGCGATTCTCTTTACCTGATAATCCTTTAGCCCAAGATTTTGGGAAAAACCGATATAATCACTATTAACATTCGGAATTATGTTGTTCCGCATTCCCAGTACCCAACCTCCAAGAGACGTAAGGGTGATCGTGGCTACTGGTAGCACTGCATGGTAAAGCGTACTTACAATAAAAGGCACATTTAATCCCATGTTAACGCCAACTGCAAATGCTCCTCCAACAGGAAAGAGTTTACCATATACTGAGAATATGTCCAGCATTAAGAATGCAAGGACAAATGCAGGAAATGCGGCCATGAACATGGAGAAAAGATCTATTATCAAATCTCCGGCATGGTTTCTATTAAGTCCAGCATACCTGCCGAGTCTGTTTCCAATAAAAAAGGATATCGTGATTGATGAAATCACTAGGAATAGAGTCCATGGAAGCGCTTCGTATAATATTGTAGATACCGGGACAGGGAAGAATGCAATTGAAATGCCTAGATTGCCATGAAAGAGATCATTCAAATACGAAAAAAATTGTATCCATATGGGCTTATTGTTGGATATCCCATATTCAGCCTCCAGTTGATGAAGAAAACTGATATTGATATCACCCCCAGAATCTCTCAATAAATCTTCATAAACAATCTCTGCTGGGTTTCCTGGCATTAGCCTTGGCAACATAAAATTGAGTGTCAATGCCCCGAAAAATACAGCAATAAATATTACTATGCGCTTTATAATATATTTAATTGGTAGTGCCGTCACTATCACCAAAAATCAGAATGATTATTAATCATTCTTCTTTCTTTGCCTCTTTCCAAGAACAGAAACAGCTCCACCAATTACTACTATTGCTGCCACAATCCCTATTCCTATATATTCAT
>JAJZAR010000117.1 GCA_021799315.1 Thermoplasmata archaeon
GCATTGAAATTGTTGAGGAATAAGTCTCAATTTTATTTTCTTTCAGTGAAAGTTCAAGCTTTATTTTTGTGAGACTTTCCCATATTTCCTCATCAACAACAATCATTTTCTTTACGGGCATATTAATCATCTACTTTCTACTAAATATTAGATGGTATATTAACTTTATTCAATCTATTAGTTTGTAGATGGAATATATTGTATTATATAATAAACTTCAATCTATTATCTTTAATATGGAAGATCCCCTTGGAATTCCTTATGCTAAACTTATACTGGTAAGACTACTAGAGAAAGGGGGAAAAGGCAAGAAATCTGATATTATAATGAAAGATGATAGCTGGACTACATGGACTAAATCATTAGAAAAGCTGTCAAAAATAGAATATCTCACAATTGAAGAAAAATTAGAAGGAAGAAGGACATATGAGATTTCATTAACTGACAAGGGCCTACAATTTGCAGAAGAATTGAGAAGTATTGATCCTGCATCAAAAGGTTCACTGAAGAAATCATTCTTTTCAAGATCTCAGCTGATCCTCATGTTCCTGGGAAGGGTGAGAAAGGCAACAGTACTACAGATCAAGGATGAGATCCCAGGCTCATACGATGATCTGAAGGAGCTTGAGGAAATGAAGTTGATAACTCAAAAAATAGAGGAAACAAACGGGAAAAAAGAAAACTATACAACACTAACCGGGAAAGGCGAGAAGGCAATAGAAGAAATCATCAAACTGAAAGAAGTAATTGAAGGAAGGTGAACACTTGATAAAGAAACTGTTGACATATGGATTTATAATATTGATATCGGGAATAGTAATGCTAGTAATCGGGATAGACAGGCTTTCGTACCTTGATGGAATTGGAGGCCTTGCACTCGCATTTCAGAATAACAATCTCTACAGAATTGAAGTTGTCGTTTTTGTTCTAGTGGAAGGATGGGGAATAGGAGCACTCATAGCCGGGGCAACAATGCTATTTCTTTCTATTTACCCATTTGAGAGTGGATTTAATCTTACCAAACTTCATAAATATGGTAAAGCCGCCCTCCTTGGAGCTGCAGTTATCGGAATTATATTCTCTGGAGCATTCATATATTCTGTAGTCGCCTCTCAGCATGGCCCATTAAAAGCAACCTTGGCTGAAAGCGGGAATTCTTTCGCATCGACATCCAATGTAACCGTAACGTACACTCTTACAGCAACAGGAGGGGTAGGACCAAATAATTATACATGGTACGTGTTTCCTTGTGGCTACAATGTTAATTATACCTGCTCTGGCCAATATTCTTCAAAACTCATTGTAACATACCATGCTTATGAGATGAATCCAAATTTCTTCTTTCACCCATCCTCACCTGAGAATTTCACAGTTCAGGTTACTGTCATAGACCAATTGGGAAAAAGTATCACTTCCAGCACCATTACTGAGGTATCTTATTGATGAATTCATAAAAGATTGAAGGAGTAAGATGAAAACATGGGAAAAATAGAATTGGAGATGATCTAACATAACGTCAAATACTTTTCATTGCCATAAGACCAGACTGCCACCTGACGTTTCTTGTGATAATGCAGAAATGATAGACCTTGACAAGGAATTCCCCATACGTCCAAACATGATAAAAATTGCTGATTGCCTCGTGATTTGCTCCGGAAAGGTAGAGTGGATTATAGAAGTAAAGCGTTCATATCTGAAGAAATTTTTAGAGCAGATGGAACAGACAGCGAATTTCCTTTCTTCATTAAACAACGGTCGATTTGTTTTAAAGGATTCTACCAAGTTTCTCATTATAATGGAGAGGGGGTTAAGCAATGAACGATTATTCGAACAGGATTCAAATCATTATTTAAAGAGAAAAGAAGGACCACATGTAAAAGTAAATAATAAGTATAAAATCATGGTATGGACAAAGAAGGAGATAGATCAGGTGTTTAAAAATCAAAAAAGGCTTGGAATCCCGGGGGTGAGATGAATGCCGCTTACGGTATGGCTCAACAACGATGTAATTCCTTATCTTGATGACGAAAAATTAACGAGTGTGTACACTGATCTTTTTAGAAGCGTATCCGGAATTTTCAAATTTGTTCCAAAATATATAGAACTGTGGAAAAATTCAACCACTCCTTATTTGGATGGGGTGAAGGTTCTTTCAAAAGATTGGGATGAAATCGGGAAGAATTACACAATGCAAGATCTCATTTCTAATGCCAGGGATGAACATCATATAATAGTAATCGGGGGAAACTGTGACGGTGATCCTGGAGCTAAGATAGAAATCTATGGCAAATCCGCTGAAAGGAAGGTGTATTCTGATTTTCTCTTCGAAATGGGGGGCAGTTTATATGATTACCTCGAGGAAAGTGACAATTTATACAATATGTTGAGTGAACTGCACAGGGCTCTGGACACCATTAAGGTTCCATTTGAAACCACAATAATGAACAGTAAAAAAAAGAGCATAAGGAAAGTAGTAGAAAAGGCGTTCATAAGCGACAATATCCCAAATGAGGATGACCTGGAGGAGTCATCGATGCTTTTCATCTATAAACCTACATGGGATGAGGATATGTTTTTCAGGTATGTGGTCAAGAATGTCCTAACCGAATTGCGGAAAGAGATGAAGTCCGATCCATTCATGTTATTTGATTCAGGAAAGATTGCTAAAAATATTTCCCGTGTTTCAAAGAAGAAAGGGTTTACTTTGGATAAGTATGCCAACATCCTTCCAGGAAGTGTATCATATATAGCCAAAACGCATGGAAACTTAGATACTATGTTTGATGATCTGAAGAGTAAGGTCACTGAACCCATTCTGAAAAGAATGTCAGAAAATTTTGATCCGGAGAGAATTATGGAAGAATCGGTCACAGAATCAGCACCAGACTCTCTAGATAAATATGAATAATCAGATTAATTCATATCGTTAATTTCCCGTATCTTTTTCAAATGCATATTTTCATTTTTCCATGGAAAACTTCCACCAATAACCACAGCCCCACTTGGTTTTCCCATTATTCTTTAAGGGATTGGCATATTCGATCACCTTATCTGGTGTTCCGAAGATATCTTCCATCCCATGGTCAAAGGATGACAGATTAAGGAGGTACGATCCCTGGTGCAAGTCCATGTATTTCTTTAGATCCACAAGATCTTCCATTTTAAAACTGTGTTTATAGGTCTTCCCAGATGAAAGGTACGGGGGATCCAGGTACATGAGGACCCTTGGCCTATTATATATCCTGAGCAGTTCCCTGAAGTCCTTGTTTTCAACAACCCAATCCTTCACATAAATGAAGTTCTCTATGGTGAAACGAGAAAATTTTGTGTTGCCCTTGAACCTCCTCCCGAATGTTTTACCATCACCCATGAAAGAGAAAGTCTGAGTATAGAGGACCTTAAAAGCAGTTTCAACGTCATTCCCGAACTTCATGTCCCTCAACTCCCTGAAGGCCCTCTCATGAAGGAATGCAACACGCAGCTTCTTAATCAGGAGATTTCTCTTTCTGGTGTCCTGGAGGACCTTGAAAGTTGTATAAAGATCTTCATTCAGATCATTGTACACCTTTATCTTCGTCCATTCATCGGGGACGTTCAGCAGCACCTTTCCGGATCCTCCGAAAACATCCACAACAGCATCAAAGGCTCCATTATGTTCTTCCATGACCGCAAGGATATCCTTTAGCTGGTTGAACTTTCCCCCGTAATACCTGAACAAAGACTTCATATGATTGTCTATCACGCAATCATAAAGCGTATAAATGATTTCCTATTGCGCAATAATATTATATGCCCCTAATCACTATATCCACGTGGATATTTTACGGGAGATTGAAACACAGTCCGGCTTCCTCAGGCTCATCGAATACCTTGATGTTAATGGGGAAAGCATGATCACACAAATCAGGGATGACAAACAGATCCCAATCCATCAGCTGTATGCATCCATTGAAATGGCCAAGAAGTTAAAACTCGTAAAAACAAGGATTGACATCACAAAATACCCTCCCAGGAACATGATATCCCTCACGGAAAAAGGCAGCAATCTTGCTAAAAAAATAAAGGAAATTGTGGATATTCTGAAAACATCAGAATAATTCCAGTCCTTCCATTAGCTCTATGGAGTTGGCCTCAGCTATCTTAGAGATCACAAACTTCAGTTTCTCCTCCAGGAACGTGATCAGCTCTTCTCTTGTTTTTGTTTCTTCGATCGCTTTCCTGAATAATGCATAGTCAACGTCGAACTGGTCTTTCCGTCCTGAGATGTATTCCTTTGTAAATGGGTTACGTTTCACCATTTTTCTTGATTAATTTACTGTAATATAGGACGTTGGGCAAAATCTTCAATAAAAAAATGAATTTATACTGCGCATTTCAGGGAAAAAATATATGATTCGCAGTTCTAAAATCTTTAATAATTAATGTTAGGTGCTAGAAAGTTTTAGCTTCATGCTT
The DNA here is from genome assembly GCA_021799315.1 of Thermoplasmata archaeon. Lineage (GTDB taxonomy): Archaea > Thermoplasmatota > Thermoplasmata > Thermoplasmatales > Thermoplasmataceae > Cuniculiplasma. The sequence goes on from JAJZAR010000117.1 coordinate 4,456, forward strand.
TCCAGCCTGTCAGCAAGACTCTCATCCTCTCCCACTATGGCCTGCATGTCATCCACGTCCTCAAGGTACCTTTCCACTTGGTCCACCGATTTGTCATACCTCTTTCCCTTGCCCACTGATGTGAGTTTCTTAATAGTTTCCTCGAGTTTTGTAAGTTTCCCCTCATATTCTGTCTTAAGTTGGCCCATCAACACATCCTTCTGGCTCTCAATTCTCCTGGCGATGTCAGGATTTGAAGCTGCACCCTGGGAGAACAGTTCCTTAAGATCCCCCATCTCGGTAAGCATCTTGCTCAGTGTCCTGGAGG
>JAJZAR010000118.1 GCA_021799315.1 Thermoplasmata archaeon
GTTGTCGAGCTAGGTCAAAGGCGATGGATTCAGGGTTCATTCCCGTAGGGGTTCGCCGGTTCGAATCCGGCCCTCCGCATCCTCCTTATCAATTAAACTCAGATATCTATCTGAGATTGATTATTATAATTTTTTAAGCTCTCTATTTGGGCAAATTTAGAAATTAAATGGTAAATGTTAATTTTTTATTGACAGGAGTCAATGTAGATCCAGCTAGTCGGTTTGTGGATTAACCTAGATGTTTATCATCATATTCGTTTTAATTTTAAGGAATCCATCTTATACATTGTAAGGGATATATTTTTATCACAATAATTCGTATGTACTCCATGAAAATATATCTTGTGAACAAAGACAATATTACTGCGGAAATGTCACCATTGATAAGAGCCCATATTGCATGGGACCTCTTTAATCCTGATTTTCCAGGAGATGTGCCTCGTGGTTATGGGAAACCGATGTATACTTTCTCGAACTGGATCTGGGATGAATTTGGAAAGGTAGGAGGTTACATCAACAGAAATGGCGCAAATGAGGTTTTTGTTTCCGTACCGAAACTTTCTCCTGCAGGAAAGGATTTCCTTGTCAGACTCTGCTCAATGTGGTCAGATGAGATTTTTTTGTCGGAAATGAGCAGAAGAATTTATGGACTCCACCTATTGTGAACATTTTCGATAATTCCAGTATGGATGATGCTGAGAAAAAATTTTCGGATAGCGAAGAGGGGAGCTCTGAGAGATATTTTATGCCACTGCTTGGCCCTTCGAAATCATTTTTCAGGTTAGAAAAAATAGGCCCCGGCAATTCGTCCGCAAGGCTTCACAGTCACTCTGCAGTAGATGAGTACTATCTCCTGATACGGGGAAAAGCAACGCTGAAAATAGGTTCTAGATCTGTTCCCATTGAGGCCGGGGCAATTATTGGAAAACCAACGGGACCTGATCTGAGCAGTCAGATAATTGCCGACAAGAATGAGGAGATAGAAGTTTTGGATATGGAGATATGGCCTGACAGGTATTACAATGAAAAGGATGTTATCCTCTACCCTGAACATGGAGAATTATTCATGCGAGGAAACGGCTGGGGTTCCATAATACCATGGATAACGTCAATGAACACTGATGATTTCCGTAAAAATTATGACACTTCTTATCAACGCCATGCCGATGGTTCATGGTCCTCTGAAAAATTTGATGGGCATAGGAGAAGAAGTGGTAAAGATTAATCACCGTTCAAGGTCTTTAATCTAGACCAGCTGATTCTTTCATCTTTATGGGTCACTTTATAAGTTGGGTTATGAACAAAGATATGGGTAGTGAAGTATAATTGCAACAAGCCGATCGGCTCAGCTTATTGACTGTTAAGTGAATTCCTCATATCATCTGAGTCAATATCTTTGTTCTTTCAATTTCTCAACTGAGTCAGAAATAATTGATGAAATTTGTTACATATAAGGGAAATTATCATTTTTCCCATTCCTCAAATTGTCTTCTCATTGCCCGTTTTCTTTTTTTATTTTTAGAAAAGGAAAAGAGAGAATATAAGACAAAGCCTATTGCTAAATAAAGGAGAATAGTGAGAATTAAAACTACAGGGGATGAATAAGATGCAGTTACAACATTTGAGTTGATTGTAGTTCCTCCGCTTATCTGTGCTGAGATCATAAACTCATAGGTCTTTCCGGGGTATATACCATTAATGAATGCTATATTATCGCCGCTCCCTGAGACAACATCCTTTGACCAATTGCTTGTTCCAACCGCTTTGTAATAAATTATAAAGTTCGTTACACCTCTATCACTGAAATTTGTGGACCATGAAATGAACAGTGAGACAAATAAGAAAGGAATTACACGATCAATTGTCACGGTGGGTTGATTTATGAGAAGATCTGAAACGTTTGGATTCAAGAAAATTTGATAACCTGTTACATCTCTCGTTGATGAATAATTCTCAGTTGCACTGTAAAAATTCTCTGCTCCAGATTTAATTGTATTTTTGCCGGATGGTAGCCATATGGAAAAACTGCCGAAGATATCGCTATAGGATTCTGTTATACCATTGGAAATTTCAGCACTAGGGATCGGTACATAAGAATCATATGATGTGTGATAGATTTCGTTGTAGACTGTTCCATTAAGAAAATAGCCACTTTTCCTTCCTTCCAGTGCAATTGGTATGTATGTTTGATTGACTCCAGGTATGAGGCTAAGATTTCCGGTGAATGGGATATATGCAGAACCAGAGAGTGAAAAATTAAAAGTGAGATTCTCTGGAACAACTGAATATATTACTGAACCATTGACATCTGATATAACTTTACCAGCAGAGAATGAGACATTTGTGTTAATAGGAGAAATCTGAATGCTCAAATTCACAGGATTTTCAGTAGCCTGAATAACTGGGTTGGAGTTTGAAAAAGATGCAACTGTGGGACTGAACCCGTAAAGGGTCATGGTCACATTAGTATTACCGCCTATAGTCATAATATGTGTTTCATTTCTAATCAGTGTGAAAAATGTATGATCTACCGTACCGTTAAAATTAGCCGTGTAATATGAAGAGGCTGGATATTGAATCCTCACCATAGTTAAATTGTAATCCGGGACCAGAACTTCGAAATTGTAGGTGATGCTGTCTTTTCTAACGGATATTTTCACTGTTTGATCTGATGTTACTCTGTAGGTGTTATTTGTTAGAGGAATATCATTGGCAGTAATAGTAGCGGATACAGCGTTCATTATGATCAATTGGCCTCCCTCCCTCGCTGACAGTTCAATGATGGGGGAAACGTTAAAGGATCCAAAATCTCCTGATTTTGAATTTTGGGAAATAAAATATGAAAATCCGGATGATAAATTCACAATGTGTATGGTTGCTAAAGAGGTTGAATTAAACGGTGCAAGAATGGATCCGGACTGCGCAACTGAAGTTGAACTACCTCCCTGGGAAAACGTAGTATGAGATAGTGTTCCTCCGCGCATAGTAGTGGGTATTCCTGTTCCACTTGATATTGCTGTGTATAATCCCACATTCGTACCGTAGATTGTCTGAGGAAGGAAGGCAACAACCTTATGGTAATCTCCCAGGTTAAAAGAAATTGATGTACCATTCACATAGAGTGATACAGAAATATTTTTAGCAGTGCCAGAGGAGAAATATTTTTGGAATAGATAATTCCCCGCTTCAAACTCGGCATAGAGATTTCCTCCTTTCTCATATATACCTGCAAAAAGACTAGAACTTTCTGTACCAGCAAAAACACCTATTTTTTGTTTGTAAGAGGAAGGCAGACTGTAAGTTGTATTCAACGATATTTCTGTATTTATGTGGAAGTCAGATTGTGTAACTGTACCATAGCTTGTTCTATATCCATAAAATCCATTCATTCTCGAGAGTGCCTGTGCCAGTAACATGCCATTATAGGTGCCCAGTCCTGTGACAGGGTTCCATCCATATTGGGAATTGTAGTGTCCATTATACCCACTGGTTATTGGAACTATAGCTTTGCCGTATTGATCCGTGTTAAGCAATTTGTAAATTTTATTATCTATATTTTTCAATGTGCCATTCATGTACTGGTCTATCAACATGAATGTTCCTGCGGTGATAGGTGTTGCAAGGCTTGTTCCTCCAATATTTTCTGGTTTGCCGCGAGATAAAACATAAACACCTCCCACATTTGGATTTGCGATTGCCGATATATCCGGCACCCCTCTCGTAGAACTTGCAATTCCTGCGTTAGTCTGATATGATGGTTCTGCAAAATATTGGCTATATCCTCCACCACTATTATCCCACGCTGTTTGGGAATATTGGCCATTCGCGAAGCTAAGTGTGGTACCGCCAATTGCGGTCAGGTTTGGGTCACTGGCTGGATAGTTTACCGTAAGTGTTTTTGTTCCATCATAAGCCCCCTGATCTCCTGATGCAGCGAATGTATTAATTCCCAACTTTGATGCCTCTACGAAAGCTTTATTATAAGCACTTACCAGACCTTGAGTAAGCTTTGTTTCAGGAATCCCCCAACTCATGCTTATCTCATTTACTCCCGAAATATTACTCACTGTGTCATTGACTCCTGCCTGAAGATATCCGACTGCCGCATTTGGAAGAATCACGAGATCTATATGAGCCCGTGGTGCAATCGCATGGAACCACTCGACATCGGTAGCTGTTTCAAGGGACCAACTTGCACTCGTGTTTGAAGTTGTGCTTTTAGGTGCACCATAGGGATAATAAAATGATATGTGAGCCGACGGAAGCGAATATAACGCGTCAAATGAGTTTATGTCGTAGAGAATAGATGGATCTCCATAGGCATCTACTATTGCAACAGTTAAGCCCTGCCCGCAAATATTATTTTTGTAAAAACCTGTAAGATTATACGCCTGTCTGATCTGCTGGACCGAATATGCCCCGTTTGCTGCGGATTGAAACGACGATATGGTTTCCATACTTGGAGAAACAAATTCGTTCCATGCCAGTCCGGTTCTGTTTTGCGTAGTTATGGCATTATGAAACGGTACAGCACTGGTTTCATTAGCTGTGTGTGCCATCCCTCCAAGAAAAGCAACTCCAGAAGCAAGCATCATAACTGAAACCAAAATTGCCAACGTTTGTTTTCTCATTATAGTACCGTATTCGAAATTTTATTATTATATGTATCATTTTCCATTATTGGATTCGATCAATTTCTTAAGAAATGCTTTCAAAGAATATTTTTCCGGAGAGAGGA
>JAJZAR010000119.1 GCA_021799315.1 Thermoplasmata archaeon
AATCTGCTTTGCTCTGTTTCTTTCTCTCTTTCTGTACTTTAATGCAATCTTTTTCTGTATCCTTCTGTCGTTTCTCTGGAAATGGGATTTCTTTATTCTGTATCGTTGCTTGATCTCCACAACCTCTGACAGATCATGGACTTCGTGATGATCCTCATTACCAACGGTTGCATTTCTCAAGTTGCGATCAACACCAACTGTAGTGGTGCATTCCATAGAATAGACCTCTCTTCCAATTACGAGAGAGAGTGAGTATGCCGACAAGGTAAAGGAATGCACTTTCACCGTTGATATTGAGTTTCTTACATATGCATTCAACGGGACGGATGCGTATTCCCTTTTGGCTATGGGGATCATGAGGTTGCCTTCAATTACCTTGAAACCATAATATGTGGATAGCATGGGCTTTTCCACATGGGGCATGGTTGCCTTCTGTTTTTTCTTCAATTTCTTTCTGTATGTTTTCACAAGTGCAACTGCTTTGTTGATGGCTTCAGGATAATAGTACGAAGGCATGTTATAATCTGTAAGCTTATGATAAATCTCCTTAGATACAGAATTTCTTGATGTGAGTTTTTTCTCAATCATAAGGGTAATTGTAAGATTTACCATTTCGGTGAACGTATGCATTAAGGTGATCAGATATTGTCAGAAGGAGTGAAATCCTGTTTTAGAGCCTTGAATGCATACACGATGAGATATATTTTTATGATACATAAATCCAGTCACATACAAAGGGCAGAGAAATCAACTAAGAATTGACACCCTCTAAATTTTGAAATGCTTTTATTATCTTATGGCATATGGAAATTATGTCAAGAATAGAAAAGGATGTAATCGGAGATGTGACGATTGAAGATGAAATTTATTACGGCATTAACACCTTCAGAGCTAAAAATAACTTCCAGATTTCAGGAATTGTGGAGGATGCAGATCACATAAGGGCGATGACCATCATAAAGAGATCGGCAGCCATTGCAAACAATACACTTAAAGCGTTGCCTGATGATAAGAAGGATTATATTGTCAAAGCAAGTGATGAGATATTGGCCGGCAAACATCATGAACAATTTGTAATAGATGTCTACCAGGCAGGAGCCGGAACATCTTTCAATATGAATACAAATGAAGTTATTGCAAACATCGCTCTTGAACTCTGGGGAAAGAAGAAAGGAGAATATCAATTCCTTCACCCTAATGACCATGTCAACATGAGTCAGTCAACTAATGATACGTACCCAACAATGATGAGAATCGCCGCAGTGCTCAAGTCCACTGGATATATGAACGAACTTAAGAAATTGAAACAGGCTCTGGAAAAGAAGGCAGAACAGTTCAAGGATGCAAAGAAACCCGGAAGAACACATCTTCAGGATGCTGCACCCGTAACTCTTGGTATGGAATTATCAGCCTACGCATACACTCTTGGAAAAAACCTGAAAGATTTTGAGAATGCCATGGATTTTATTCTGGAGCTGAACATTGGAGGCACAGCAACTGGTACAGGGATAAATACCCCGAAGGGCTACAAAGAAAAGGTTGTTGATGAGATTTCCAAATATACAGGATTTGCTTTCAGACCAAGCGATAACCTTCCTGGCATTATGGAATTTCAATCAGATTTTGCGAGAATGATGAATGCCGTTGCAGTCAATGCTCTTGATATTACAAAAATGGCCAACGATATCAGGCTGATGTATTCCGGACCAGGTGCAGGTATTCATGAAATATTCATACCTGCAGTACAACAGGGTTCATCCATAATGCCCGGGAAAATCAACCCATCCATTGCCGAGGCTATGAATATGATATGCCATTCCACCATAGGGGCACAGCAAGCTCTGAACATGTCAGTTCAGGCTGGCCAGTTTGAGTTGAATGTCATGATGCCCAACATAGATTATGAGCTTTCAAGATCTCTGCAGATCATGACCAATGGCATGAGTATGTTCAGAAGACTTCTCATAGAAGGCTTAGAAGTAAATACCGAGGCATGCAAGGAACATCTCTCAAAGAGCTTTGGTTCAGCTGCTCTTCTCAACCCCATACTGGGTTATGATACAGTTGCAAAAGTTGTCAGAGAAGCTCTTGAGACACACAAGTCCATAAAAGAAGTTGCCCTGAAGACAGGGAAGATAACCGAAGAACAGTACCTGAAAGTTATGACTGGAAATTAAGGATGTGAGTTTACTTCACAAGCCTGAAAAAACAGTTCAGGTAATTGTGATTTCTGGGTTTGAAATTTTCAATTTTAATCAGTTTGAAACCAGTATTTTCCATAATATCGCCTAAGCTTTTTTCGTTGTAATATTGAAACATTCTTACAAAATCAGACCCGGAGAAGTTAACAATTTCTGAACCCATTCCTTCAATAAGTCCAAGGAAAAGGATGGTACCAGAATGCATGTTATCAGAAACCCTATTCAAAACTTTCTTTGCTTCACTATCTGAAATGTGTATAAATGATGAATATGCCCAAACTCCGTCGAACTCTGCGAGATTTAGATCTTCTGAACGTATATCCTTAAGGATAGATCTGAATCCTTTCCTTTCGGTTACATGAATCATGCTCTCGGCACCGTCGATACACGTTACATCCATTCCTAGATTTCTCAGGTATTCTGCATCTCTTCCCGGCCCACTACCCAGATCAACTACTCTCGAGTCTCTGAGCATTGACTTGAAGTCCGAGAATATATATTTTGGAAATTGTTCCCAGAAATCCTTTGTCTCTGCGTCGTAGAGATCGGACATAGCATCGTATGCCCTGATCGTTTCCTCATCCATGTGATCAATGAGATATACTGAGAGAGTTAAAGATGTTTTTTTAGAACCGCAAACATCCATTCTTTCTATATTTAAAGCGAAGGACATAATTATATGAAATCACTGAATCACTGTTTATGAAAGCGGTAAAAGCAACCACCCTTTACGATGGAAAGGGATCGAAGAAAGATGTTTATGTTGGCTTTGAAGGTTCTGAGATCGTGTATGTGGACACTAAGAAACCTGATTGTGACGTGATTGGAGAAGGTGTTGTAACACCGGCATTCATAGACCCACACAGCCATATTGGACTGGACAGGGCAGGAGAACCTGGATACGAAAGTGAGGCAAACGATAAGCTGGATTCAATGATCCCACTGGGACGTGCTGTGGACGGAGTCTACATGGATGATCATGCATTCTCAGAGTCCGTGGAAAGCGGCGTCCTCTATTCAGTTGTGCTACCTGGAAGTGGAAACATTCTCGGTGGAATGGGATCACTGATCAGAAATTATTCGAGCAACATCAAGGATGCCTTTGTTCAGGACATAGGAGTGAAAATGGCTCTGGGATACAACCCACGAAGCACCGCAGAATGGAAGGGAAAGAGACCAACCACAAGAATGGGTGTTGGTGCCATAATAAGAGACAGGTTCACAACGGCAGCCAAGACAATAAAACTTATAGAGAACGGTAAAAAGACCATGGAGGAAGTTGATAACGAAACAGAATTCCTCATCAAACTCGTTAAGGGCGAATACAAGATCATGTGCCATCTGCATAAGGAGGATGACGCTCTGTTCCTGATGTCTCTTGTGGACCAATTTGGAATTAAACCCATAATCAATCATGGCATGGATTTTCATAGTGCTTCAATATTTGAAGAGATAAAGAAGAGAGATCTTTCTCTTGTTTACGGACCGCTTGACTCGCATCCCTATAAAGTAGAATTGAAACACGAATCCTGGAAGAATGTTGAACTTGTGCAGAAATCAGGAGTCAGATTTGCTCTTATATCCGATCATCCTGTAATACTTCAGAGAACTCTGTTTCTGACAACAAGGCACTTCATGAGATTCGGTGCAACGAAGGAGGAATGCGTTTCCTATGTTACATCAAGACCGGCTCAGATACTGGGACTGGACAAGTTGGGAACCATAGAAAAAGGAAAGCTTGCCTCGTTCTCAGTATGGAACAAAGATCCATTCCAGTTTGACGCATATCCAAATATGGTCTTTGGAGAAGGAAAGACATTGGTCAATCTCTAAGAAACCAAAATTAAATTTTTATCTAATAAACACTGATCATGAATTACCCCTAGAAAATAAAAAGTTTTAACACTCGGTTTAAAATTGCATGGAAAAATGAGTAGAAAGATCTATGTTGAAGCCTATGGGTGTACCCAGGAGAAGTCGGAAACCGGACTATATGCAAATAGCATAATGAGTGACGGAGACACCCTGACGGAAAATCCGGAGGAGGCAGACATAAGGATTATAGGCACATGTGTGGTCATAGGGAAAACAGAAAAGAAAATGATTCACAGAATAAGTGAACTTGCTGATTTTGGAAGTACAAAAGTCATGGGATGTTTACCTCCAATTTCCTCTGGCACTCTGGCAGAAAAAAATATAGAACTCATAAGTGCTTCAGAATTCAGGAATTTTTACAGAGGCTCTCTGGACGATATAGAGATCAGAGAACCATCAATTCTTGATGGTATTCCCATAAATCAAGGATGTACGGGAAATTGCAACTTCTGCATCTCCAGAGTTGCAAGAGGCAAGCTTCTTTCCAGGACGCCAGAGAAGATAGTAAACCAGATAGGCATGGTAATTGGAAGAGGGCTGAAAGAAATCAGAATAAGTTCCCTTGATACCGCCGCCTATGGAAAGGATATAGGCTTGAGACTCCCAGACCTTGTGAACAGCATAGTGAAGTTAGAACATGATTTCTCCC
>JAJZAR010000120.1 GCA_021799315.1 Thermoplasmata archaeon
AACGCGAATTAACTCATCATTCAATTCCTGTGAAATAACAGATGAGAATCTACTGAGGTTGTCGATTAAAGTGGTATCTCTTGATAATAAATATATCCCACCATTGGTCTCTATGAAGTTCATAAGCAAAGTTGTCTTTCCCACTCTTCGTGGGCCGGATACGAAAATAAGCTCTGCCCTGTTAGTACTGAAGAACTCCTTGAGAGAGTTCAGTTCTTTCTCTCTACCGATTAATTGCATACTTGTAAGTATACTACTTCTGAGTATATATTTATTGTGTGGTTGCGACAAACGTAGGAATCAAGGAAAATCTAGAGATATTGTTCTAAAATTAAAAAAAGCCGATATAATTACTCTGAATACAGCACACAATTCTCACGTTCAAGCGAATAGTCAAAATAATGTTGGAAACCGTGTTCGGAAACAAAATCAACTAAAACTCGCAATATCCAGATGTAAGATATCACAAATGTGGATTGCGCTTGTGTTAAGAGATGTTTAATTTTGGTTCATGCGACATTTGTGTGGTTCTTGGGATAAAGCTGTTTGCAGTCCATCCTTGACCTTCGCTTTGTGATCCTGGTTCTTTATACATCGAGATTTTCACTCATGGCCATTCGCCTTTGACGGCCCCCAGAAAAGTCATCTCAGAGATCACAAAGAAGGCAGAAGGTATTGAGAGATCCATCGGTATGAATTTTTCCCCAAGATTCTGAAGAGTTGGAGTTATAAATGAAAATCTAAAACCGGAACATTTCTATTATTCTTAGGGAAGCATTGATGAAGTGGGGAATTAGTCACTACAAAGACGTATTTCATCTTCAATAATGCAAACGGAACTCATTGCTCGGTACAAGTTACCAAGGGTGGCGTGTAGAAATGTGTTTTAGAATGGGATCATGGACTGAATAATTATTGGAATTTTACAAAAGAACCTTCACGGTCTAGGCATGAGTTCTGAAGCACTCCTCTCCTGAACACTCCCTTAATGTTCTTATGATCAGTTAGGCATTCTACGCCTTCAAAAGGATTCTTGCTCACAAGAACCATATCGGCAACCTTCCCTATCTCCAAGGACCCCGTTTCTGCCTCCTTTCCAAGTATCTGAGCGGCGGATATTGTCCCGGCCTGAATTGCCTCAAGATCAGACAGTCCGGCTTTTTTGAGGTACAAAAACTCATAGGCACTTTCGTCATGCCTCACAGCGAGCCCGGAGTCTGTTCCAAGTGCTATTTTGATTCCCGCTTCCTTAGCCAGCTTAACCGTCTGCACTCTCAAGTCAATGACTACGGTGGCCTTTGCGATTGCTGATTCCGTCATAACTTCTGAGCCACGCTTAACAATAAAGTTAGGAGTGCATAGGTTCGGGATCAAGCCTATATTACCTTCTTTCATATTCATAAGTAGGTCAGGATTTTCAGCGATCATTGTTCCGTGCTCTATTGTATCAACACCAGCTTGTACAGCGTTGGCAATCGCTTCTTTTCCATGAGCATGAACGGCAACTTTTCTTCCTGCAGCATGTGCCTCACTTACGGATGCTCTTAGCTCATCTATAGTATATTGGGTCTGGTCTGGCTTGTCACCCTCTGATGAAACACCTCCACTTCCGAATATCTTTATCCAGTCTACTCCCTGCCTTATGAGGTATCTGGTGTTGTACCGCATTTCATCAGCTCCATTGGAGATAAGCCCTATCGAAGGTACAGAACTCATGGCATTCGTGCGCCTGTCTCCGTGACCTCCTGTTATCGAGAGAGGTTTGCCGGTAGCGTATATATTCGGTCCAGGTATAACATTGGCGTTGACAGCGTTTCTCACACTTATATCCTCAAACATGAGTGATCCACAGTCTCTAATTGTCGTAAATCCTGTGTCAAGATGCTTCTTTGCCTCGTTATATGCCTTTATAGCCCTGTATCCGGGGTCCTCTGTAGCAGCTACTTCAATGGAATGTGATTTAAGAGTGCCGTCATACGATATATGGGTGTGCAGATCGAAGAATCCTGGCATAAGGAAGGATGATGTGCAGTCATATTCGAGATCGTATGGAGCTCTGGGGGCTCCACTTTCTTCACCTACATAGGAAATTTTTCCATCATTTACAATTATTGTGGTATTTGTTTTTATCTTTCCGGATACTACATCTACTACAGAACAGTTGAACAGTTTGCTTATCATAATATAATCTCATCTTACAATATACAGAAAATATTAATTTTTTTGATCTAATCAACATCTAATGGATATATGAACAAGAAATTTATCTCATTATTATGTCAGACGATGAATTATTCACTAAAGCACTGAGTCTTGAGAAACCAAGGTACGTCAAAGAGGTGAGTTTGATCCATCCGGGAAAAGGCTCGACATATAGGAAGGACTTCAAAATTCTCACCATGTCATATATGCGGAAAACCATGCGTGAATTACGATTCCTCTGAAAGAGAATGGAGATACTTCGACTTCTTCCAGTATGAGGCACACATACATGCAACGGTGCCGAGAACAAACTGCAAAGATAATGGAATCAAGCAAGTAGACGTACTGTGGAGCAGAAAAAATTCAAGGTTGACACCCCACTTTGTTGTATTCTTTCGCATTTCACGACACCCATCATGAAAATTGCCTATGTCCCATGTTGGATATACGCCATAGCAAGTTACAAATGATCTATTCGACTGTGAAAACTAGGGATAGCATTTAAAATGTCAGCAGTCTATTGATCGCTACAGTATGCAAGCAAAAATTTATAGGATGCTATGTGTACATTACTTAAATGGGAAAAACAGTAAGATTAATGGCACAACAAAGTGGGTTATTGTTTTTCCTTATAGTCGCTATCGCTGCCTTTCCATCTTTTTTGCAGGGACTTGACGCAGAGCTTTATTTCTTCGGTTCTCCCTACATAGTCTCTAGCGTTCATGCGACTGCAGTCTTCATAGGTCTGACAGCCACTTCATACACACTTGGAATCTTATTCTTTAGCTACGCTGGCGGATTTCTCTTTGACGTATTTTCCGCCAAATACACACTAGTCCTAGCAGTCTCTATTTTTAGCATCTTTGTATTTCTGACAGGTTATGTGACATCAATTTACGAACTGCTGATATTCAGGCTGATTGTAGGATTTGGTATCGGGATGTTTCAACCCGCAATGCTATCGTTCCTTGGCGATATCCTGGTTAAATTTAGAGGCAGATCGATCATTGCGTTTGAGGTGTTTTTCGGCTTTGGATACTTTGTAGCACCATACTTGATTGAGCCGTTCCTGCCGGATTATAAAATTCCGTTCATGATTACTGGTTTAATTTCACTTATATCCATCGTACTATTTATAGCTGTAGTTCCACCTGTATACAGCAAGATCGAAAAGAGGAAACTTGGTCTGAGGGCGGTTGCTAACCGCAATATTGTGATACTTTCCGTCGCCGTATTCCTCTTTGGAATAGCCTTACTTGGGCTTCTTTCCTATCTTTCGGACTTCCTGCTTCACGTTCTGCACTATTCCGTATTTGATACGGCTCTGGCAGCATCCATGATGGGACTTGCTGGAGTAATATTTGCTTATCCGCTTGGATACGGAAGTGATAAGGCAAGATCTGGAAGGAAAGCTTTCATTATCTTGACAATGGGAGCTTCAACTGTGGGATCACTGGGGATATTCTTCTTGGGTGATCTTGTCGGACTCATTGCCATGATAGGGTTCGTCTTCATATTCGGAATTGGCAGGGGACTATCAGTGATCTTCATTACCGCCGCAGCACAGGATTCGGTTGGAGACAGCCTTGTCGGTAGGATTAGTGGAGTCATATATACTATGTTCAATATCGGAGCAATAATTGGCGGTCCTCTTATGGGTACATTATCAACGACATATGGCTTCAAGATTGGCGGCCTTGTTGCAGTAACGATACCGCTTCTCGTGGCAACTGTTATTTCTATCTTCCTTGTGGGGGCAAAGCCATCAGCAGTATCTGAGTCTACTATGGCATCACCGAATTGATCCTCCAACATTTTTATTTTTAGTTCTAAATTCGCAAAATATTAGGGAATAGTTCGGCTTTTTTGTAGCTTTATTAGGCATTTTACCAGTTCAGATAAAACACTATGTCGGCAAGAACTGTTAGACCTCACACCATTTCCTGATCCTTGTCTCAGTTCTGCATTCCTTGCATCGGATGAAGCATCATTCATATCCGGTTCTGAGGTTGTTGTGGATGGTGGACGGATATGCCAGGAATGAGATTCAGCTCGTGGAATCAGAATATTGACATTGATCCCAAATTTTAATATATATTTCGTGAAAGTTAAGCAACCGGCATTTATTTTTATGAGTTACTTAGACTGCAGTATCTCTAATCAGGGGCCTAGCCAACAACTTGGGCTCAATATGGACCAGCCTTGCGAGTATCTATCTCTTTTATTATTGTCTTAGCCCGTTCAATTGTTATTTCAGCTTCTTTTTCCAAACCCGTAAGGCTGTCATTATAATCAGCTTTTTTTCTAGAAACGAAGGCCCGATCTAAATCAGAAGAAATTTTAACCTCTCCATTATGAACATAGCTATCTATTTTCTCAATTACGCTCCGGTGAACACTTTGTTCACTAGGTCTGAAACCATAGGTTTTCAAGTAATCATTCGATCTGTGAAATGCTGCATAATATGCCCTACTTATTGCTGTTCTCAGCATTGTTTCCTTTCTCAGTCTATTAG
>JAJZAR010000121.1 GCA_021799315.1 Thermoplasmata archaeon
TCACACCTTCACCCCTTTGCGGTTGTCGATCAGGTTCAAACAATATAGGCAATCCTCACAATATCCCAATAATAGCATGGGAAATCTCTCATCTTCAGCGGCTATGTCATGCGAGCGACAAAGTTTAGTCTCACATATTGAGCATGTATCGAATGCGGGACTATTGCAATAACCGCATGTTCCATGAACGGGTTTGCCGATTGCCGTCATGTGCATGGCCAAATTCTGATCCGAAACGTCGGTGATAGAACCTATCACACGAGTCGGTATTCTGGATCCGTCCATGCTATGAGTGAACCTGTAAAAATCTGATAATATGTCCCGATTCTCGTTTCCTATGGTGAACATGAGATATTGCTTTCCTATGGAACGGGCATCCGGTGAGTCTATCGTTATGAATGCGTCCCCAGCTTCAATGGTGAACAGTAACCTATCATACAGATCAACATAACTGGTGATAGCCAATCCACCATTCCTATTAACAAGATATGCGGTCTTAGAATGCAGTTCAACATTGGATGATCTGACCGGGTAATATTTATCATATTTCACATACAGTTGACGGCCGTCGAAAGCCAGTTCCTGCCCACCAATAATGAATTTAGGATAGTATTTTTCGGTCATGCTCTATCCCTCCTAAGCGGTCTTGTGAACCATGTTGTTCCCAATGCACCTGTGTTCTGATTCGTGAATTTCTGGTCCTGGAATAATCTATCAAGTTGGTGCTTCTTTTTGTCAGGAAGGTTATTCATTCCCAAGATGCCTATTTTGTAATATATTCCATTTATGTCGGTTCCAGAATCTGGAGAGATAAGGTACCCATGATCCAAAAGCTGATCTCGGATCATGTTTCCATTCTCAAGGAGGATCCCTTCATCCTGTTGGTTTTTAGATGCTATGGTCTCATTTTTTGGTGCGGTGTTTTCGTTTTGAGTATCATAGTTTTGAGGGTCTGTTTTATATTTTTCAGGAACCTTCTTCAGGTTGGACACCGCTTTTTTTTCATCCGAAACCGCTGTTTTGGGCTCTGGAGAGATGTTTTCATCCTGTGTCCAACTTGTGTCCTGATTACTATATAAGGTATCTCTCTCTTCCCCCCTCACGTGTAGTGATTCGTACATAAGTTGGACACCGTATCTTTTTGCTCTGGAAACCCTTATTTTCAGGGTTTTCTCATCTTTTTCTTGGTGTCCAACCTGCGAAGCATCCTCTTTTTTGCCATCGAGTGTATCGTTTTTCTTACCACCGTTACTTAATCCTTCACAATCAATATTTACGAATGCATAGTATCGATTTCCTTTCGGTCCTTTCCTCATTTTGGTGAAGTTCTCGGATATCCTGGCGGTGAATGTTTGTTTCATTACAGGGGTTATCCCCTTGGGTTTGCAGTATGCTTCTTTAAAAAAATCATACAGATCATTTACTTTTATTTCAGATGCCGGACCCTGTGCCTCTGAAAGATATTCAAGTTCAAAATTTTCAACCGGATCCGCAAATTGTGACCATAGTTCGGCGGTTGATTCTTTTGTTAATTCATTTGTGAATACCCATCCACAATGCTTCAATATCTTCAGATAATGAATAAACAACGTCGCTATGACGTCTCTTTCATTCTCAAGTATCTTTAGATGTATGTTGGGTTCATCCGCTGTGGGTCTATCGGTTAAGGTCTGTACGAGCAATATCCGCCGGAAAAATGCCATATCATTCAGTTTGAATAAGGGGAGATTTCCCAGGAAGATCCCTTTCGCAAAGAATATCTGTTTTTTCCCCTCGTGAAATTTCCTTTCATTGAAAGTAGTATCGGAACCGAATAATGTATTGAAATTCCTTGTGGAAACTTTCGCATCCCTCCGGAATTTCCTGTCAATTTCCGGGTCTGTCAAAAGAACATGCCCATCCAAACCTGAGAACTGGAACCTATCGGATGTTAGCAATTTATTCAGGTCGATTGCCCCTTTTCCCTCTGGAAGCAATCCCTCCATCAGTCGATCAAGAACGCCTTTCCCTATGCCCTCACGGCCCACAATAAACAGAACTTTATCTCGTGGCTTTCCGGGTATCAAAGAATAGCCCATGTATTGCAGGACCATGGGAATATCAAGCGGATCAAACACACTTCTTATATATCCAGTAAATAGGGGAGCATCTTTCAAGCTAACAAGCTTTTGAAGATAAGCCGCTTCTACACGATAAGTAAAAAATTTCTTAGGGTCAAATGGTTCCAATTTGAAGGTATCAAGGTTTAAAAGGCCGTTTATGAAGGGAATGTGCGAATGCGGGTTGATCGATGCCGGATCAGCGTACGTGGTCCTTCTTATGATATCCATTACCTCGCTGATTTCATAGGCCGATGGTCCACGGTGCAATGCCGATTCCAATCGTTCTTTAATTGGTTTGGCCCTTGGATTGGCATTTTTCCCATTATTTTCTATTTCATCGATGCAATTCTGTAGCATGTTTTCCCACTGATTTAGAAATTCTTTATGTGCGTCCGTTTTTAGCTCATTTTCGGCATGGATATGGACTCCATCTGTGTACTGGTATATTGGTTCATTTTTGCCGTGATTGTCAGGTTCAGGGAGTGTCTTATATGTATGTTTTTCCTTTAATGCGTTCGCAATGTCCATAGGCCCTGGAAAATAAAACTCACATAGATCAACCACCGGGGCCATGAGTTCAAGCACGAGTTTTTCAGCCTTATCCCTGACTTCATCAGGGGCTTTGATCTGTCTTGACCTGTAGTTTTCATGTATGTTTCTGAGGGTCTCCCATACGCCGTTATTTGAATATTGGAGTTCTTCCCATATTTCTTTAATATCGTATTTTTTAGCCAATGCGGAAAGCTGTTCAAACGAGGTTCCGGTCTCAAAATCCAAATGTTTATTTTCTTGTGCGGGATTAGCAATTGACTTGTTTTCCTGACTGGAAAATGTTTCACTGCTACCCACTCCTTGCTTTGTGGGGGCATTTTTTTTATTTTCCATCACCCTTGCCTCCCTTCTGATTCAACTTATCCTTGATCTGGAACAGTTCGTCCAGCAACGCCGCTAGTTCTTGGAATTTTTCAGCTTTGGATGGACTTTTGAATTCGGTCATGGAGTAACCTCCTCAAACTTCTGCATCACGATCATTCGAACCGCAGATGTAATAGGAATTCGGAGATGTGTGGCATATTTTCTTAAAGTCTCGTAATCTTTTTCACTCATACGTAGTTGTATTAAACGATATTGTGTCGTGTGTGTATACTTTGACATAGTATTCAAATACATTTAGTGTATTTAAACTATTCTTATCGTATTCAACTACATTTATATGTACTGAACTTATAACTTGTATATGGTTATTGAAAAATTTTCAAGTTGGAGCGTTAGGATAACTTTGCCGGAAGCTACTGGAATAGATTCGATGTGTAATCTCTTAAATTATATGACTTCACTGGATAACTTAGGACAATATGGTAGTGGTTATTCGCTTAGCGATGTTGTGTCACTTTCCGTGAACTATGCCCTAAGGGAAAAAGATCTAACCAATCTTATACGCACAAGATTAATTTCTAACACTGATGTAAAACATCTTTACATGAGTAACGATAGCGTTTTTTCAATACCAGGTATAAACATAGACGATCTAATATTCGAACCTTCAGCCAGAAATTTTAAATTTGACAAACGAACAGGTGACCAACTGACCTCATTGATTGATGAATGGAATATAAAGAATAAGAGTGATTTGATAAGGACTATTTTAGCTTCTGTTTTTACTTCTATAGAACACGTTTCTATACTCTTGCTTCGGTCATTTAGTGCACTTATTCTCTTAGGCACTGGAATTTCTTTCTTTCAGCAGAAAATAACAACCGAGGATATAAAAAAATACGTCATATACGATGAAAGGCCTAGAATAAAATTCACGGATTATGAAATTACATCAATGAAAAAAATCCATAAAAAATTTCAAGAAATCAACACGTATGAGAAATTCAGAAATACCTTAATTAGACGTACACAGTCATTCACGGACCGGCAAAAAATGGTAGTTGAAATTCTCAACAGCCTCAGTAGTATCGAACCTAAGAGTTATTCGCCATACACAATGAATGACCTATTGATGCCTGCAATATTTCAGGAGTTTTCTTTAGAATTCGGTATCAAACTTCTTACTTTGTCATTAATTAATGTTCTTGACTCGCAGCATCCGCTTAACAAACCTCCAAACCTCTCAGGTGTTTTAGATTACTTCGCCATATACAAAGTAAGAGGTAATAGCACTCTGGACGATGGTGTGTCACACATATATAATGCTTTTATTCACCCACGTTTAACGATGGAAATGAATAAGTTAATTGAAACTATAAGGTGATATAAGTGAAGGATGGGCGTCGAGGATATGGGTAAACGCAATTGGCATCTACAATACAATCAAAACCTTTTTTTCTTCTTGAGACATGGTTACTGGAGATCCGTGTTTTGTTGTTATATTTATTCGAATATTATTATATCCCAAAAAGTGATCCGTGAGTATATAAAGAAAACATGAAAAATCGATTAATATGATCGTTTGCGGACACAGGGGATTAAACCTTTTGTATTATGCCGGGATCGGGGGTTGAACCCGAGGCCTCCGGATTTCTCAGTTTTTAGGAAACTTATGAGTCCGGCGCTCTACCAACTGAGCCACCCCGGCTCTTTAAAAAATTAAA
>JAJZAR010000122.1 GCA_021799315.1 Thermoplasmata archaeon
ATAGCATTGCTATTTCTTATTAAGTCTTTTACGAAATCCTTTAATACGTATTTACTATTACATTAATATATGGATATAGCGTTACCTATTCGCCACATTATTGGAAACGAAATTGTGGTGAAGGTGCCCGGTTCAGAAATGATTAATAGGGCTGTGTTTACCAAGACTGGAGATAAGGTTGGGAGGGTGACTAGAATATTTGGTCCTGTACAAGAACCAATGGGTGTGATTATCCTCTCGAGGAAGATTGATATTGAATCGGGAAATCTATATATAAAAAACTGAGGTGTTAAGGATGGAAAAAGAAAAGAAGAAAATAGAACAAATAGAACGATGCCCTGAATGTGGCTCCACAGATTTATCCAGAGATTATGAGAGAGGTGAACTCGTCTGTAACAAGTGTGGAATTGTTATTGATGAGTCATATATTGACCAGGGACCGGAATGGAGAGCTTTTGATACAGAACAGAATGAATCAAGGGCCAGGGCAGGTTCTCCTATGACCTTTACTCTACATGATAAAGGGTTATCCACTGATATATCATGGAAAAATAAGGATTCCTATGGAAAGTCCATACCCACAAGAAACCGAGCTCAACTTTATAGACTGAGAAAATGGCAGAAAAGGATCAAAGTATCAAATGCAGCGGAAAGAAACCTTTCGCAGGCTCTTCAGGAAATGGAGAGGATGGCATCAAACCTGAGCATTCCCAGTGATGTAAGGGAGACGGCTGCAGTTATATATAGAAAGGCTGTAAAACAGAATATGATTCGAGGCCGAAGTATAGAAGGCGTTGTTGCAGGGTCTCTGTACGCGGCTTGCAGGATCACGAATGTTCCAAGGACACTTGATGAAATTGCATCCATAACAAGAGTGAAAAAGAAGGAGATTGGAAGAACATACAGAATTATGAGCAGATATCTTCAATTGAACATAATGCCTTCAAAACCTGAGGACTATCTAAACAGATTTTGCAGCAAACTGAAGCTTTCTATGGAAACAAGAAAACAGGCCGCAGAGATCATAAAGCTTGCACAGGACAATGATCTTACATCAGGCAAGGGTCCAACAGGAGTTGCAGCAGCAGCAATTTACATTGCTTCAATCATAATGAATGAAAGAAGAACTCAAAGGTCTGTAGCTGAAGTTGCAGGCGTTACTGAAGTAACTATTAGAAACAGATACAAAGAGCTGACAGAAAAGCTGAATCTGGACGTTCAGGAATAAACTATATCTGCTTCACAATTTCATAAGCCTTCAAAAACTCATCAACCAGAGAGTAAAGAGAGTTGGCTTTGAGTTTTTCACATTTTATTATTAACTCATTTTCATCATGAATTTTTATTGAGATTGTTTCATCATTCTCAGGTTTGAGAATCTCTTGCAATCTACAAGTAAGATCGGCATCATCATCTTTTATACTTAATACGAAAGATATTGTATGATCCATAAATCGAGATAACTCCCATGAAAATAAAGAATTTCCCTTGCCCGCATAAAAGGAAAGGTTAATTTATATTTCTGAATTAAGGGAAAGCAACAAAAGCGGAGGTTGCCGAGCTAGGTCAAAGGCGGCAGACTCAAGATCTGCTTCCGTAGGGGTTCGCCGGTTCGAATCCGGCCCTCCGCATGTTTTTTAAAGCGATTCAAATTTCTATTTTTTTTGTATAATCATAAATTATACTGAAAGTCATGAAACTCTCTAATTTGGTAAAGATTTCTAAGGTTTCTTGAAAATAAATATGTATTCGTGCTTAAAAACGTAAAAATTACCCTTCAGGGCACGATATCTCCATAATTGGCTGCTCTGTCTTTTGGCCTTTGTATCTGAATAGTTTTTAACCACTATGGATTTCAGTTTTAAACCCATCTTCATTGCGTCATCCATAAGGTAAAAACCTATGGGTATCCACTCACCTTTGCGGTAGCTGTCCCCTATAACTATTGCAAGAAATCTTCCCTTTTCAAGCACCCTTAGTACATTTGTGAGAACTTTTGAAAACATTGACCTGAATTCTTCGAGAGACGGTGCGCCTGATAAGTTCCCTTCTTCTTCATTAAACTTTATTATATCCCAGTAGGGTGGATGCAAAATTGCCAGTTGCACGGACTGAAGATCATGTTCACTCAGTAATTTTTTAAAATCTACTTCTGCACTATCTCCTCGTATAAGTTCCAAAAAAACGTTTTTTCTATCGACGGACTCTGTAAGCTCTCTGGAATGAGCGATTTGATCCTGAGAAATATCTACACCTATGCAGTTTCTTTGAAGCCCGAGTGATTCGATTGCGGTTGTGCCTGAGCCGAGGAATGGGTCCAGCACTGTTTCTCCTTTCTTTGTGAAGCGCCTGATGAGTTGATTTGGGATCTGCGGGATGAAGTTTCCCCAGTATGAGGCATTATGCGATAAGGTTCTGTCTCTTTTTTCAAAAAGCCAGAGGCTGTCTGTCAAGATATCTTCATACTCTTTCCAATTTCCAAAATCTATGTCATTAACCTTTCCGACATTTGTAAGAGTCAGGCTTTTTATCATTCTATTAATGTAGTATCTCGCTCGATCAAGTGAGATACTTTCCCTTATCTGAGTAAGATTTCTTTCCCAGATGGTGATCCTATTGTTGTTTGTTGTGTTGTCAGAATCATCATTTCCTTTTTTCCAGGACGAAACTAACTTGATGAAAATGTTTAATTTTTCATTCAATGTAGGTTTATTGTCTATTTCCATGCAATTTACCAAGAAATCGTATAATTTTTTTTCCCTGTAATCCATTGTGTTCTCAGTCAAGTGTTACAGTTGAAATAAGTTTCATGTTTATATTTTTTGGCAAGTAATTGATATTAATTCATTTCTGGGACTTACAACAGATTTAATAGTTGAAAAAGAATCCATAAGCATTGAAAGGCGTTGTGAGACCAAGGGATAAAGTTGTATCAGAATTGATAGGCACATTGCTTTTGATAGCCATAACTGTAATTTTAATGACTACACTGGGGGTGTTCCTATTTGCAAACATCCCAACTGGAAGCGCAACTGTTCCTCAGGTTGATTTTAAGGTTACAAAAGATAGTTTGAATTACAGCAACGAGTATTTGATATCTGTGAATAGTGTAACCGAGAATATTCCAGTGGACGCAATAAGTATGGATTTTATAGTTAGTGGAGCATCCTCGTCCGTTGTAGTTCCATTGAACAGTTCGCACACATATTATTTTTATCCAATCCTTATGCAGATGGAATCTTATTCTGCATTGGATCATTCCGTTCCAGTGAAATATTTCAACGCATCCATTCAAATGAGATTATATATTCCAGATCAGTTCAAGTTAACCTATGTGGAGATTATTGATAAAAAGGTAAATTCTGTTATAGGCGATAATTCTGTTTCAGGTGCATCTATTTCAAATCCGTCTTTGACTTCTTTTCCATGGCTAGAAGAGAGCCTTTTCTATAATTCATCCTCCCCTCCTTCAATAGAGCAGGTAAATTCAACCAGCATATCTGGTGCTGTGTGCAATGAGTCCAATATTGTTCAATCATACTCAGCTAAATCTCAGGTCATAGAGTTAAATAGCAGCAGTTTCCAAAATACTGACAAAAGCTCAGTGTTCTGGAGTAATAATACAACAAACAGACCAAGGTATAACGCTTTTGAGTTCAGTCAGCTTGATAATACTTCAGATTACAGTAAGGGAAACGGTCTGAAATTGGTTACTAACCTATTTGTGAACAATACCCGTATGCTTAATGTCTCATTGTGCACCTCAGAACCTGTGTTTTTGAGGATATACAACTCCAGTACAGTGATCACGCCATTCAACAACAAGACATCTAATAGCTATACAAATCTATCTGCAAATGAGCCAACCCTCTTCAACGCTAAAATTCTGCTGCATAAAGGTTCCTACTTTGTAGAAATTTACTATTTTTATGAGAATCAGAATGGGATTATTGCGGTCAACATTCCTTATTAGATGGAATATTCCTGGTGCTTGTGCCACCAGTCCCTCATAATCGTTAATAGCATAGTTAATGGCTAGGTATGGCTGATATTAATCATACGAAGTTTTAGAAAGTCATTGACGCTTTACAGATTCCTTGGTTATTACCTTAGGAAGATTTAATTATATTTAAGAAGAACATTCATCCATGAGAATAGATAAAATTTCATATTGACACAAAGAGAAAAGTTTTATGCACAGTCTTAATTATGCGATGTGACCATATCTCCTATTGAAGAACGATACGGAAGAAGAGAAATTAAAGCAATTTTCGAAGAACAGAACAGGTTAAATATGATGGTTAAGGTTGAATCCGCTATTATGAAAGCGCAGATGCACCTTGGGCTCATACCAGATGTAAATTTTGAATCAATTGATGCCATTTCAAAAACCAATGTTAACCTGAAAAGAATGAAGGAAATTGAGGTAGAAACACAACATGACCTTATGGCGTTCATACGAACAGTCGATGAACAGACAAACGGGCAATACACATATCTGCACTATGGAGTCACATCAAATGATATCATCGATACAGCTACGGCCCTTCAATTGAAATCTTTTTCAGTGTTTCTGGATCAGGACCTTAAAAATTTGTGTGAAACCATAATTAAGCTTATCAAGAAATATGATAACACTCCAATGCTTGGGAGAACACACGGACAGCACGCAAGTCCAATTACCTTTTGCTGAAATTTGTCC
>JAJZAR010000123.1 GCA_021799315.1 Thermoplasmata archaeon
CTTATCCTTCCATCTGTGGAACTGTGCAACAGATATACCATGCTTTCTGCACAGTTCTGCTATGTTTGTTGCAGTGAACGATTCAATTACAATCTCTTCTTTCTGT
Organism: Thermoplasmata archaeon; assembly: GCA_021799315.1. Taxonomy (GTDB): domain Archaea; phylum Thermoplasmatota; class Thermoplasmata; order Thermoplasmatales; family Thermoplasmataceae; genus Cuniculiplasma. The sequence goes on from JAJZAR010000123.1 coordinate 107, forward strand.
TCAATGCTGAATTTCTCAGGCATTCTGATCACCTATTTCCATGGAATCAGACAGGATATTTGTAAAACTCCTTCTGGACTCCTCCTTGTATGTTTCTAACAGTATATTATCTCTCTTATAACTGTCCATTGAATAAAGGGAGCACATCAATCGAATATCTCTTTCATCTGCAGTCACAGAGAATGGTGTTCTGTATTTCATGATCAAAAAAGAGAGTATGAATGAAAATGATATTATCTCATTCCTGGAACAGTTGCTTACAGAAATAGAGGGTTTCCTGTATATCTTCTTCTATGAAAAATTTTCTTTTGTCACTTTCTGAATCCGTTCCTCTCTAATTAATTTTATTACCTCATCAAGGTCTCTTCCTTTTACCTCATGCTTAGCCATTTTTGACATGGAGTTCATCTTCTTCTCTGTGAGATTATCGATCTTATCCACAAATTCCTTTTCTTCTGTTAACATCGTATAGATTGTTTCCAATAGAACCCTGGCAATGGCCACTATGGCTCTGTTCTTTCCCACTCTTCTCACCAGACTGAGATACTTCTTCTTCATCTTGTTGCTATAGTTGAGCACAGTGTGTGCTTCATTGAGCAGTATAAACCGTAACATGGACGGTCCACGCTTTGTTACATGTCCTCTTATATCTTTGTTACCGGATTGATCCTGTCTGGGAACAAGACCTGCATAGGATGCTAATTTCTCCTTTGAAGGAAATCTATCTATGTTGTCTATTTCTGAAATAATGGCTGCAGCAGAATACACCTTGAAACCCGGAATGCTCATGACGATCTTCACATCCTTTCTCTGTTCACATGATCTGGCAATCTCATCTTCAACCTCGCTTTCAGACCTCTTGAGATCAACAACACTGTTCAGCAGACGTGTCATGACAAACCTGTCTGCTGATCTGATCTTGTGTGAGGATTGTTTTATCTTTTTGAGACCTTTCTTGCCGAATATGTCTGTTGCCTTGATGGATATGCCATATCCTGCCAGTATGGCATGTATCCTGTTCTTGATCATGGTCATCTCTTCACCCAGGGATCTACGATACCTTACCAGTGAACGAAGTTCATCTGCCTCTCTTGAAGGCACATGAACTTCAGGGAGATCACCTAATCTCAGCAGTTTGGCTAGCTTGTATGAATCCTCTCTGTCATTCTTCTTTGTCGTGTTGTATATGAGGGCAAGCTTTACAGGATCTGCCACATGTACTGTGAATCCCATGTCTCTCAACAGAATGGATACATACTTCCCTGTTGTGGACATCTCCAGTGCGATCTCAGGTTTCAGATCAAGATATATTGATCTGAAACTATTCCATGCATCCTCATTGTTCTCAATCTCATACTGTTTCATGATGTTTCCATCATCCTTCATTTCCGTAATATATACGGTTCGTTTATGCACATCTAAACCCATATAGATAGTTACCACCTCCTGTGTGGTTGGTGAGAGTTTTTAAAGTCGGAGATAACTCGACAGTCTTCTATTCACCCTTGTTTCAGGGTATTATGTCGAGGCGAAGGGTAGTCAATCTGTGTTGCGACCTCGTAGGTCAAGAGGATATTCAACTACCTCTCCGGCTCTCACGCTGTTATCGTCATAACAGCGTGGACAAAAGAATTTTTCATTGACATCTGGGATAACATCATGATCCACAGAAGTAAGAAGGTGAAAGAATTCCTTGGAAACCATAATGATAGATTGATCACAAGACGTGTTCCTCCCTATTCCCCAGATCTCAATCCTGATGAACTGGTGTGGAATGCGTTGAAATACCAGAAATTATCCAATTTCTGTGCCAAGAGTTATGATGAACTGTACAAGATGGCAGAACTGACAATGAATATGATGAATTCTGATCCTGAAAGTATGAGAAAAATAATCAGAGGTACCAAGCTACCTTTACCATCAACTGTGGGAAACTAATAAGGTAAAGGAGAGTAAGGATTGTAATTGCACTTCAGCTGCTTACAATTTGCAGAATCTGAAAACCCATCATGATTTGACAAAACAGCATGTTAAGAACGGGTTTGTTCTTAATCCAAAAACATTCTCTCATTGTCCAGATTTTACAATGTCTAACATTTCAATTAACAAGTTTTCTCACAAAACTACAGTGGATGTCAAACAGAATGAAATGATCCTGTCTATACATGGTGCAGTAAGTGTAGTCATATGTACCCATCACTACATGCAACATAACGTCTTGAGGCTTTCATTCTCTTTAGTCCACAAAAGGAACTATTTTGCAACCACCCTAATAACTTCTTTCAGATCGGGAAAGTACTGGTTGTGTAACCTTAATTTCTTGAGGAGTTTCCAAGTCCGCTCAATGTATTCAGTTTAGGTGAGTATAGCGGCAGAAAGTCAAGGAACAGTTAATTTTTGTGATCCTCCAGCCATGGTGAATCAATTTTGCGTTATGATACCTGGCGTTGTCCAGAACGAACTGCATCTTCTTTCCCCTTTTCATCAGGGTTGTAAGAAACCTGACGAAAGTTATGGTGTTGAATACATTCGATACCATTCCCACGAATTCACCTGTCCTGATGTTCACTGCACCGAATACACTGGCACATTTTCTTGTGGGATACTGCAGCATTGTTGGATCATTGTCTTCAGGCGATATCCACATGGCTAGGGTGGTTCCATGCTGATAGAAATGGCATTCATCAAGAGACCATATATCAGTATCGCCTCTTTTCAGATCCTAGGAGAGTTTTTTTAAAAGCGTTCTGATCATCAGGATCACCTTTGGCTATGACACCCCTTGGTTTTCTCCTCCTGAATTCAAGCCTGTGAATTATGATCTGGCATGTCCTCACACCTATGTTCACATGAAACTTCTCCCATGTGTGGTGCATGAGAAGTTTCCCGTCCCAGAGATTCTGTTCATATCCGAATTCTTTCTCAGATCAACACCTATGTGTTCCATTTGCTGGGGTGTAAGTCTTGAATGCCTTCCGGATCTCTCTCCTTCCCTGAGGGCGTTGAAACCTTTCTCGTTGAATCTCTTAACCCATCTCTCCACGGTTCTGGTTTTTCTCAAAATATATTTCCCGCATCGTAGTTACCCATTCCCTCACTGACAAGCAGAATGCCGTGCCGTCGGTGATCATATCTCGATTCTTCTGATCGTGATATCTCATTCCGTAGGCCACAGACAACGCCTTTGCATTGTTTATTTCGAGCTGTTTCATAATTATATAACGATCTTAAATGTTTAAAAACATGCGGCAGTAATTATTACATTATGTATACTTCCTCCACTCTCTATATGGTCCTGCATTTTTTTACCTCTAAACTGAATTGTGCGGGACTTTTTAAACTTTACAGCAGATCTGTTACACTATCATTTTTAGACACTTCTTGATAGAATTCTAACATTGATCTACGAAATCGTTTCACGGAAAACTTATCTAAAATCGTTCTTGAAAGTTCATCTGGTTGAGAGGCTGCATATACTGCTTCTTTAATCACTTTTGCGATGTCATTAGGATCAGTAGGATTAAAAAAATGGCCATTTTTTTCAGCTATCTCCCTATGTGCGGGTATATCCGAAATTGCGACTGGTAATTCTGCCCTCATTGCTTCGGCCACAGGGTAGCCAAACCCTTCGTCCAGAGAAGTCGAAACAAGCAAATCGCAGGCATTGTAGATCTCATTTAAAGACTCGTCGTCTTTAGGATAGAGGCATATTGAATTAGGAAGTTTAGGTCCAATTCTGACAAGTCTGAAATTGCCTCCGAGAAAATTCACAACTGTTGGAAGGACCCTAATATTTTTTCTGGGTATATCCGTTGAAATGGACAATAGTAAAGTCTTATCTTGGGGTAATGAGTACTTTCTTCTCAACTCTTCTTTATTTCCTATGTGATGAAAGGTATCTTTAACGTAGGGATATATCACGCGCACTTTTCCGGCAGCGCCGAACTCTTTCGCTTTTTGGGCTACATATTTACTGACGGTGATTATATATTTAAAATTAATATAATTTCTGTAGAAATGTTTAGTCAACCTTAATTCAATGCTTGAACCCAGTGAATCCAAGAAAGGGGAAAAATCATGAATGGTGACAATGTTATTTGAATCAGTAAGGATAGGAAGAACATGAGGTGACATGACGTGCACTAGATTACCTTCTTTTTTCATATAATTCAGATGCGAAATGAAATCTCCAAACGCAAGTTTTGGAAAAACTGAGTTCATGTTGAAAGCTGAGCTACCGTAAGGAAATCGACCTTCCATGATCTTTCCAATTGAGTATATGCCTTGAGTTGACCTAAATTTAAGAAAGTACAAATCAGAAATATCGGAAAGAGCACGGTGTGTATCTATGGCATATCTATTAATACCTGTGCCTTCCTTTCCCTGGCTTACCATTATAATTTTAATTCATACCACCATTCCTTTGCTTCTTGCGATTGGTGAGATCCCCTAATTGGAGCCGTTATTGTCTTGTTGCATTTCAAGTTTTCTGAATCCAATCCGAACAAATTTTGCGTCTTATTTCCTATAAAGTATGCCCCTGCAAATCGCTGGGCAAGTTG
>JAJZAR010000124.1 GCA_021799315.1 Thermoplasmata archaeon
TCATTCTTCATCCTTGATTCCGCAATGAGTTTGATCTTCAGGGGATTCGCCAGTTTCACACTGAATCCATGGGATTCAATGAAATCATACAGAGGTTCATAGAATCCTGTTGATTCCATCACGAAGCTGTCTCCATGGGAAAAATGACCCAGGAATTCACCCAGCTTCTCGAAGCTGTTCTCAAAGCTGTCCTTTCTCACAGTGTTGCCATTCTCATCCAGTGTTGTGCACACAATACTTTTTGCCGATATGTCCATTCCTGTATACGTGGGATCATCTCCTAACATACGGTGATCCCGCAATAACAGTGGATGGATGTTAATTTTCCCTATTCCGGGCTCTTAAGCATCCCATCAAGTTCTGCTGGAGCAGATTACTGGACAGCAAAAATATAAGGTGCATTAGAAACAAAAATATGACACTGTAATTGATCTGAGGATCACGGCGTATGACGCCAAGCTTATACCAGACATGGGGCTAGGAAAGAAGCCAAGGGAAGGAACCGTCAGTTGCATAAACATAAGATAGCCAATATAAGATTGAATGTATTGCGTTCATCTGCGTAAGTTAAAAATAACTCTACAGAGTAACACGTTCCAAAATTCTCTGCAAGGATTGAAATTGCATTTCGGCCGAAAAGCATTCAGCCCTCTTAAGCCCTTTTTTGACTATCTCCTTCTTAAAGCTTTCATCATTTGCTATCTGAATTACTGAATTTGACATTGACGTTAAATCAAATGGATCGAGAATAATACCAGAATCTCCAGCTACCTCGGGAAGCGACCCCCTATCTGAAGTTATAAATGGAATTCCGGACGCCATTGCTTCTACTAATGGAATGCCGAACCCTTCATATAGAGAGGGGAACAAGAAAATATCACATCCCCTATATAATTCTACAAGGAATTCTGTGCTTACACTGCCAAGAGTAACCACGCGGTCTCTAAGATTCAAATCTGAAATCATCCGAAGAGTATTAAAATTACGTCCTACCCTAATCAGTTTAAAATTTGGTGGTAACAAATGCATCAACTTCAATATCGATTCTATATTTTTGTTTGGGCTATCGCCACCGACGCTTAACAGAAGTACATCTTTTTCTGAAATTTTTAGTGTGTTTCTTATTGTTGAAGTTCTTGGATAGAACAATTTTGAATCGATATAAGGATAAACAACTTCTATTTTATCTTCTTCTATCTTTAATTTCTCTATAAACTCTTTTTTAGTGAAAAAAGAATCTACCGCAATTAGTTGAGCATCTTTAAAATGTGTATATTTATTTCTCATATATCTATTTAGAATCATAGATCCACCGAAATGATCAAGGAAATAAAGATCGTGACCAATTACTATTGATGCATTATTGTATCTTGTCAGGGGAAGAAGGGTCGGACCGGACAGAAGCATAATATCTGAGCTAAGATTCTTAAATGATCTCCAATTTGTACCTGTTAAGAAATTCAATGCCAGCTTTGCATTGTAAAAATATTTTGAATTGCCATCAATATTATGTAGCCATCCAAACTTTATCAACGCATTATGCACTTCAGGTTTATCCTCCGATATTAGAAATTGATGAAATTCTGTAGAAATTTTATGTCGCATAAGGTTACTATAAATCTTGTAAAAATGAGTAGATATTCCAGAAAATATGCGTTGATCATTAATCATCGTTACATTCAACAACATCATCTTCATCGTCAACTCAATTAGTAACATATAGTCCATCAAAACTATATAGAACGGGCAAGTGTCAGTATCTAGTGCAAGGATTTAATTATTTTGGAATCATAAGGAAAAAGTGAGCGAAGAGATAAAGATCGTTACTTCCCTTAAAAAAATCGTATTCTTGCTCATTCCATTAATCCCGATAGCACTCTTTTTCTTTTTCGTTGTGCGTCTCAATCTTCTTGAATATAATTCTTATTCTTACACGCAGTTCGATCTTGGAGTTGGGTTTCGAACTTTGTTTAATTTTCACACTACTTATCATTTTTATAGTTGGCCTAATCCACCGATAGAGACTCCAGAAACTTTTTCGAAGTTAATATATGTCCCCTTATCTCTTACACTCTATATTTATAATTCACCTTTGACATTCCTTTTTGATCAAATTATTTTAATTGCATTGGGTGGCTTTGCAGTATTTTCCATATCGAAGAAAATATTAGAGAATTTCTGGCTATCTTTAATTCTAGAAATAATTTACTTTTTATACCCATCAACTTACGGTTTCATGACACAGGGTGGGAATTTCATGGTATTTTTTGAACCACTGCTTCTTATTGGTTATTATTTTTATATTAAGAACAACAATTTTCTAGCTGCCGTTTTCATCATTCTAGCTTCTATAACAAACGAGTTTGCACCAATAATGCTAGTCATTTTTTACCTAATACCTTATACATCCAACATTATTGTTTTTATAAAAACTCACATTGGAACAAATAGAAGAATTTCACGTTTAATTCAGTTCCCACTCGGAAAAAAGCAAGTGTGGAATATCCTATTTCTTCTTATCCCCATCATTATTTTTTTAATAGAGATAGGATTATACGGGATAGCTGGAATAATGGCCTCAGCTAGAATTAATTCCTTTTCCACGGCGCTAAATTCTCATGGTGGTTCTATTTTTCAGGATTTAATTCAAAATTTCCCCTCGAAGCTTAGTTTTTTAAATGAAGTTTTAGAACCTGTTCTGTATTTGCCGATCCTAAGTATATATTCCATTCCAATCTTCATTTATTTCATTGTGGCGTGGTATTCTAACCAGAATCTGTATTATGGTAATCTGGTTAGCCAATACCCATTCCTTTTTTCAGGCTTCGTTTTCGTATCACTTGTACATTTTTTTAAAAGAGCATCAGTTAAATCCACCACGTTAAGGAAGTTAGCGATACTGTTGATAATTTCCAGTTTAATTTCGTTTGCACTTTATTCTCCATTTAGTGTTGGGAATCTACAGTCTGGAAATTTAAATAATGAATCAACAGTTACCCCTCTGGAAAAAAACCTTACCGCGGCTTTTAACTTAATCCCGATGAACACATCAGTGCTAGTGCAAAACGATATCGTACAGCTTGACAATAGGCAGCAAGTATACTTTCCCGGTTACTATAGTAATGAAGTGGTACAATATGCCGTCTTTGCACCTGCAGGGGTTGGTGGAATTAATAATGGTTATAATGGTTTTTCACCGACTATCGGTAACAGTTTTGCAAATAATGCTTCATATGGACTTTACGTTCGATTAGGTAACGTCGAAATTTACAAACTTCATTATATTGGTGCCCCTGTGATGTTTTCCAAGGAGATTATAGAAGGTCAAAGCAGCTTTTATTCCAAAAACTTCAGTTCATATACAAATATTTCCTTCTCTACTGGATTTATTTTTCTTTCTCCAGGGTCTTATAATTTGACCTTCAGCAATATAGTAACTCCAAACTCCGATTTTTCGCAAAAGAACGTTTCCGTTGAACTTAATTTGCTTTTCAGTGATGGTGAAAGTTCAAATGTAAACTATACTTTTAACGCAAATCTTTTACCGGGCAACGTTCTAACCTTTTCTGGGCATATCCAAATAAATAATTTTGATTCGTATGCAATTAAACTGGGGATCAGTGTACCAAAAACCTATGATTTCTCTTCTTTAGGTTTTTCACAATATTATGTAGCAAGTATTTTGTAAGTTTTCAAAGATAGACCTTATTGAGAGATTCGACGAAAGTCTTTGTCCATACCAGTTTCCATATGTACATTATAAATAAACATGAATCCTGGGCTCCCTGATTTTACCACCACGATATCTTACCTAGGGCCTCAAGGATAGCTTTCTGCTCCATGGTCTGTAATCGCCGGTTTAATTCTGATCCATCTCCTCATGTGGAAGAGAGTCTGAATTGTACCGGCTGGAGGTGTGGAGAATGATCAGGGACGTGAGGGATAGGGGAATGAGCAACAGGGAGTTCGCAAGGGGTCTTGGCATATCAAGGATCGCAGAATACAGGCAGTACGCCGCTATGAGACAGACCGGGGAAACAGTCCCAGGTTGATTTTGGGGAGTTCGGGTAAGACATATTCCAGATACAGGCTGATGATATTGGACGAGATCGGATACCACACACTTAAAGGGAGGAATTGATGTGCTCCCTTTATCATCTGGACAGTTATAAGAGAGAATATATAGAGCTAATGAGATATAAGGGGGAGTCCAGAGGGGGTTTTGCAAATCTCCTGCACCATCCCCATGGAACAGGTGATGCAGATGCCTGAGAAGTTCACGGGAGAGCAGAAGGAGCAGATTGTCATTGAATCATTCACGGCCACAAACATTGCCGAACTGTGCAGAAGGCATGGTGTTTCTGTGGCACAGTTCCACAGATGGAAGGAACGTTTTCTTGAGGGTGGAAGAAAGGGTTTGGGTGAATCATCAAAGGGAAATGAATACCAGAAGGAGATTGACGATCTCAAGAGACTGGTGGGCGATCAGGCCCTTGTTATTGATGCTTTAAAAAAAAGTCGACCGGGGAGGAAATAGCCATGGCCATTGAGAGCCTCAGTCCTGCAATGGCCACATCAAGGATATCAAGGGCAATGGATGTTCCAAGATCATCCATCTACTACAGAAAGATCGGAAAGTCGGGAATGCGGAAGCCCAG
>JAJZAR010000125.1 GCA_021799315.1 Thermoplasmata archaeon
TGATTGGAGAAATTTTAAATATAAACTATTTCATTGATAAAAATAGTAAATTGTTATGCTTTTTCAATCTTTCAGGCAAGTCAGTAAATATTAATCACATAAAGGGTGATGTAATTGTGAGCAGTACGGATAATACCTTGTCAAATTCCAAAATTGAGGCATATGGATTCAGGGTTGTATTTTGTTGTAATTAACTCGAGACAGCGAAATCCATTAAGTTTTATCTATCATTTCTTCATAAAATTACGCATTCTCTTGACATTGAGTTGAACGCAACACATTTGCTTCCATTAAAGTAATTTGTATCTTCAATTCTGACACCTCCCAGATTCTCAATGTACACTCCAGGTTCTATTGTAAAAACAGAATTTTTCAGAACTCTGTAATTATTTTTTGGAATTAAGTATGGCTCCTCGTGTACTTCCAGTCCTAGCCCATGACCCAGTCTATGTATAAAGTATTTCCCGTAACCCTTACTTTCAATTATGTTTCTTGCGTTGCTATCCATTGCAGCATATGTTGTATCCTCTCCTATCATATTTCTCGTATCTTCATTAGCCTGCTTAACAGTTTCATATACGTCAAGCATCTTTTCACCAGGATTACCAAGGAAGAAAGTTCTGGTGCTGTCAGAAGCATAACCTTCATATTTCCCACCATAATCTATAACCACTGAGTCTCCCAGTTTTGCTTTTGTATTATCCGGAGAATGATGAGGCATTGCAGCATTTTTTCCAAAAGATACAATTGTAGAAAATGCAACTCCAGTCATTCCCTGATTGAAAAATTCATTTTCGAGTATCCTTGAGAACTGGATTTCCGTTATTCCAGGAATAAGTTTTTCCAGGGATGCTTCAAGAGATTTTTCAGACCGTTTGACTGCCTCTCCTATGGCCATCAATTCATGCTCATACTTCCTGATCCTCAGCTCTGTAAGTATATCATCCTTTAATTGTAACTCTTTCTTTAGAACCCTGTTCATCTCGTATAAATGAAAGAACTGGAGTCCTCCTTCAACTGCAATATTCTTAAATCTGCTTATCAGTTCACTGGTCATATTATATGGATTATCATCATCGTTCCATGATAATATATTTCTTATAGGGGTTTCTTCAATTATCTGTTCCTTCATTAAAGAAGGACAGACGACTGTAAAATTGTCAGCATCTACAATCAGGAGAGTCAGTCTCTCCATTGATTCAGCTTCCATTCCCGTGAAGTAGGTGAAATTTGCACCCGGAGGAATTAGAAAAGCCTCAACTGAAGCCTCATCCATTTTCCTTCTTAGCTTTTCAATTCTGTTCTTAAAAGTAAAATTATCCAGTTTCATAATGTGATATAATTAACCAGATATTAGCAATTATGTAATATAAGAAGTGGCATCAGAGTCAAAATTATTTACAATCTTCATTTTACTTCCGTCTCCACTGGGTAAGAGAAGAAGGCTGGGATAAAGGTGCCACAGGTCAGAGGCTCCAATTCTAGCTGCAATATGATCCTCTCCAAAGGTCATCTTTGTTACAAAAGCTGTCATTCTCCTTGCTTCCATCTCATCAACATATCCAACAGAGTGAATGTATTCATGTGCTAGAACCGTGAAGAGGAATGAATTAAATTCTTTTGTTGTGTGAGTGGCTGAACGCATATACCCAACTATAGTTTCATTGAGAACTATATAATTTCCTCCAAGTTGCCAGTAGGCACCTATGGTGTTTGGGAGGTTTGATAGGGCTAACCCCAAACCAGTTCGTTCCTTCCCTAGAATATTCTTTACGCTTTTCTTAACAAGTTTGAATATCCTGTTATAATCGGTTCTTTCAGATTCAAGTATTTGGTCACCGAAAGTGCTTATATGTGGAAACTTATCTTCATTGAATGAGAAACTAAAGTTTGAGTGGTTACGTTCTCCAATATTGGTTACTTCATCAGATAAAAATAACATTTTAGATCACAGCAGTTCCATATTTATTGAATATTTATTGATTACGATTATTTTGTAAAGATTAAATCTATCTTATTCTTAATTTAATTAATGTTTATATCAAAATCAATGTAATATATAAAGACGGTACTTGGATAATTTTTTTATTAATAAGATGTGTATTGAAAATTATAGAAAATGATACGGGGTAACTTTATTGATGGTTACGAAACAACAAAAAATGTATTAAAAACTAATAACAACTTGTCGCATCACACTTTTACACTTATGCGGGTGCCGAGCATTAACTTAATAGTTCAATGCGTATCATTAAAAATATAAGCGATTAAAACATACAATTAGGATGATTTACCAGGATACAGTCGAACAAGAACTTGAAAGGAACCAAAGGCTCATAGGAATCAGGGCCATTACAGATTCTCTAAAGTCATTTGCCACAGATTTGAAGATCCAGGAAGGCCTTACAGATCACCGGATAATCTTTTATTTAATTCGCTTAAGGGTCCTAAGTAAAATGATGCCGGATGTTTTTCTCAATCCTTCTATAGAAGATCTTAAATCGGCAATTGTTAGCCTCCAGTCCAGGCCTGACATAAGTCCAAGAACCGTAGAAGATTATAAACAGGCCATAAGGAAATATTATAAATGGAAGCTCTCAGATAAGGAATTTCAGAAAAGGGTGCAGTGGATAAAGGTAAGGGGAAATTCAGTTAACCGTTTAAAGAAATCGGAGGAGATGGTTTCAGTAGAGGAAATGCATAAGCTCATCGAGAATTGCATTAGCGTAAGAGATAAGGCATTATTCTCATTGCTGTATGATTCAGGCTGCAGGGTTGGAGAGATCTTAACCTTGAGGATAAGGGATCTTCAAAATGATCAATGGGGAACAGTCCTTCATGTTTCAGGAAAGACTGGAGAAAGAATGGTTAGAATAGTCGGAGATTCTGTGCCATACCTTAGAGAATGGGTAAAACAGCATCCTAAGGCCAATAATCCTGATGCTATGGTTTTTATAAGTACCTCTGCCCAGGCATATGGAGAACCCATGAACTACCATGAAATGGCCAGAGCCCTTAACAGAGCAAAGAAAAGAGCAGGGATAACCAGGAGAATACATCCTCACTTATTCAGGCATACAAGGGCTTCTATCCTGGCATCAAGGGTAGCAGAGGCACCTCTGGAATCACAAATGGGATGGATCCATGGTTCAAGGCAAACTAGGACATATGTCCATTTATCAGCTAAGGACCAGGATATTGCAATTCTAAAAGCGTATGGGATCAAGCCGGAAGAAGATAACATAGTAAAAGACATTGCTCCCAAGGAATGTCCAAGATGCAGCACTTTAAACCCATCAGATGCGGTATATTGCCGTAAATGTTGGCTTCCATTAACAATAGAGGCTACCCTGGAATTGAAAGAGAAAGAGGAACACATAGAAAAGGAGCTGGAGAACAAGGGGATTATAGATGAAAAGATAAAGAAATTAATTGCGAACATGCCCGAGAGTGAGAGGACCGGAATACTTACAACCATTATTCAAATGGCTCTGAAAGATAAGAAAGTACAGGACAGTTCTAAATGATTATCTTTCCTGATTTATTTTTTACATCTAACTCTAACTTACCTCCAAGTTTTTCAAGTGCATCTAAACCAAAGAGGCATATCATTTCCAACTTTTCTTCTCCTTTTTGCACATACACGCCTTGCTTCTTCTGAATCTTCCTTTTTAATTGTGATGGATGTGCAGCGATTTTATCAAGGTTTATATCAATCATAGAATCCCCGCTCATAATCGTAATAGTTACTTCATTAGTGGTGGGAGTTTCCATAAAACCTCCTATGCCTCCTACTCTCTGATTCTTAAAAGCTCCCCTATTTAGGTTTAATTTATCAACCTCGATTTCAGTAATAGATGTCAAGTTAGAACCCGTATCCACATACATAAGTGCATTACACCACTCTAGCTTAGAGGACTTATCTGGGATATTTCCAATTCCACGAACAGGTTTCTTTACTAAGATAACAGGAATTGAAAACAAGTTTCTCTTTTCGTCAAATATTAAATCTATAATTGCCATGGTGATTTCACCGACAATTACAGGATCCAAAAAATGTTTTTGTCAGTAACTAACTCTATAAACACTCCGTCTATCTTCCCAAATTTTTCTGTAGCCTCTTGATAAGTGTCTGTGAATCCTATAACATTTCCGTTATCGATTACGACATATTTCCCTACATGTTCCTTTAACTCGTTATACATCCTATTAGATGCTTCGTAATTGCGCCTAAATTTCTTAAAAGAGTTAACCGCGTCATCTGGAAGAGTTACATTTTCCATGATATCAGATAATTAAATAGATATAATAATGCTTGCGCTCTTAATAAGGTTAAATTTGTATAATCGCAATTCTATGAAAATTAGAGCAACAACTTTGAAGTTTTTACAACTCTACCATCTGGTAAGATAGTAATGAAGATCCCATTCTAATTCTTGTTACTGCAGTAACAAATTTTAAGGATCCTTCATGGCCATGTCGATGAGGATCAATTCTTATAATAGAGCTATACCTTAAAGTAGTCTTAATTTAATAAAACATGTTAGTTATCATAGGTTCTCATATCTCACTGGCAAGGCATGGTATAATATCATTAAGACAATAGTCCCCATTACCACAGCCTTGATAAAAGGTAAAGGATGTTAAACAGATCGGA
>JAJZAR010000126.1 GCA_021799315.1 Thermoplasmata archaeon
CCACCCCATCCTTAGTAAGAACACCATAACAGTTCGTGAAATTATAGGAAACCCATACATTTCAAGAAAACAAACTTCCGGTGTTCAGGCGGAGATAAAAAAGGTGCTTGAGGATGAAAATCTCTCTGAAAAAGATCTGAACCCAATTTACGAATTTGACAATTCATATTCTGTCATAAATGCCGTATCTGAAGGTTTGGGGATTTCAATCTCCACCTCTGTGCAGGCAAACAAGTATGTTGAGAGTGGAATGATAGGAAAGGTCAGTCTTGCCTCAAACTCCACAGCATACATATATTTCCTAGATAGTTACAATGGGTCAAATGCAAGAGTGAACAATTTTCTTTCACACATCAAATATTATCTAAAGAGTACGCCAAAACACCATTAACTTACAGGTAACCTTTTTTCGATGAGTCTTCTGAGAAAGTAAATCTGAAATCTTTTTCCCGGTCTTCCCTGAATATAATCTCAACCTTTTCAGTTTCTGTGAATTCCAGGGAGTTTTCTGAGACTGTAAAAGGTGGGTCGTGACCGGGTATAATCAGCTTATATCCAAGTTTCTTTATTTCTTCGACACTTTTTAAGGCATATTTTTCATCGAACATAACAATATCAGGTCTATTCCTGTTCCACGCCCTCATATTGGTTATGGAGTCCCCTGTGGTAATAAATCCCTCATTTGGGTTTCCAACTGCGACGCTTAAGTGTCCCTCAGTGTGTCCGCGAGTATCCAAAATTTTGACTTCATTGCTGATGCGGTCACCCCCATTAGTGTAAACAATGTTGCTATGATCTATGAGTTTCTTGAAATTCCTGATAGTGAATGGATCCTCTTCGGTAATCCTGTTATTATAATCCAGTTCTTTTTCTGAAACATAGATCCTGGAATTCTTAAAGAGATCCACATTAAGGGCATGATCCCAGTGAAGATGTGTAAGGATTACCACATCTATGTCCTTTGGTGAAAGATTCTTTTTGGAGAGGGCATCTAAAAGGAGCCTCCTCCTTCCATAATGTGTAACATCAATGAGTATTCTCTCCCCATGGGATTCCACCAAGGTAACAGTTGATGCTCCCAGGGCACCAATGCTTGTCCGGGTATTATTCCCTTTAAGAAGTACGGAGTATTCCATTATTTCATCTCGTACTTCCTCACTGCTTCATAATTTAATTCAATTCCTAGTCCGGCACCCTTTGGAACTTTTATACTTCCATTCTCGTGTTTGTCAAGTACTTCTGTAATTATCTCATTTTTCAAGGGGTTTGGTGCTTCATGCGACCATGCTGTTCTCATAAACTCATATACGAGGAAATTTGAGGCAGATGAGGCAAGATGCAGCTCTGCTGCCATTGTCACTCCAGACGAACTCCCAGTATGTGGAGCAAATGGAATCCCATGAGCACTTGCTATTGCGAGTATTTTCTTGACTTCTGAAAAGCCGCCCGCTCTGCCAACGTTGGGCTGGATTATGTCTATGTGGCCAACTTCAATAAGGTCCCTGAATCCATACCTGGTGAATTCCGATTCACCTGCGGCAATTGGTATATCCAGTTTGTGTGTCAGTTCAGCATATCCGGGAAGATCATGTGGAGGTATTGGCTCCTCAAACCAGAATACATCCAGTTTCTCAAATGCCCTTCCCAGTTTTATTGCCGAATTTACATTGTATCCTGAATTTGCATCCACCATCACACGCAGTTCGTCGCCAAACTCTTCTTTTACCAGTTTTACGGCACTGATATCCTCTTCTATCCCTCTTCCAATCTTCAGCTTGACCTGTTTAAAACCTTCGTTTACCACTGATCTTACTTCCTCAACAACCTCTTTTGGTTTCTTGAACCTTATAGATGAAGCATAGCATTGTATAGTGTCCCTGAACTTGCCACCCAACAGGGTGTATACGGGCTTGTTAAGCAATCTTCCCGACAAATCCCATAGTGCCATATCTACTCCGCTCATTGCTTCAATCATGTATCCCTTATAGTGCCCCCTCTGCATCATTGTGGAATACATTTCTTCCCACAGAACCTCTTTTTCCAATGGGTCTCTGTCCATTATGACCGGTTTCAAAACATCATGAATAATTGAGGTCAGGGCTGCTGGAGATAGCCTGGTCATGCACTCACCTATACCAAATGTTCCATCATCGGCTGTTATTTTTACAATGACACTTTTGTAAGAACCAAATACTATGGCTTTCAATTCCTGATAGTACGGCAGGCTCTCAGGAGGGTTGTCCATCTTCGTTATAGGTACTTCTAGGGCGTAGGTCTCTACTTTTTTTATCTTTGTGTCAACCATAGATGCTTTAGAGATTCTCATCTATTAAAAATTTCTATCAATAAATGTTTTGATAGAAAATATTAAGTATATTTTAGGACATATGTTTTTATGGTAGAAAGTACAAAGGAGATGATACATTCTGCAGAGCGTTTAGAGCGATTGCCCATTGTGCGTTGGCACAGGCTAATCGCCCTTCTTGTTGGCCTCATATATATGTATGAGTCCCTGGACCTTGGGATTACTGGAACAGTAACAGTGGTGCTTGGTAAGTTTCCTGGCCATACTACCTTCTTTATAGCCCTATTTGGAGTTTCCATCACAATAGGCATTATAATAGGAATGGTATTTGCAGGACCACTAACAGACAAATATGGTAAGAGAAGAGTTTTATTGGTCGGTCTGTTGATACTTATTGGTCTTTCTGGCATTATAGCCATAATCCCTGCCAACTTTGAATTGCTTGTTATACTTAGGGTGATACAGGGACTTGGAGCCGGAGCAGTATATGCATTCCCATACCCATACCTTGCTGAATTTATTCCGAGACAGAGGCGTGGTTATTACCTAGCATTTATCGATCTCTTCTTTGTATTCGGATATTTCCTGGCACCCCTTATAGGACTCTTTGTTGTCCCAAACCTTAGTGCGTCAATTTCATGGAGAGTTGTATTTGCTCTTGGTTTTATCCCGATCATATTCTACCCATTGTACTATAAGTATCTCCCACAATCTCCAAGGTGGCTGGAGCGTAAAGGGAGAATGGAAGAGGCAGAGGAGATTCTGTCCAAAATAGAAGAAACTGTTCAGAAACAGTATGGAAAGGAGCTCCCTGCGCTGAAAATAAACAAAAATGCTGAGAGAGTTGAGAAAATCAAGTTCTCTTACAAAGAGCTGTTTTCAAGGAAATATCTGAAATATTCAGTGCCACTTTGGATTTACACATCCGCTATGCTTTCGGGATTCTACCTTTCCAATATCTATGGTCCTGAGATATTCAGAACCATTGGATATAGCAGTACTATTGCCTTTCTGCTTGCTACCATTATGAATGGAGTGATGCTTGGACCCAAGGCTGCAGTTATGTTCCTTGTAGATAAGATTGGGAGGAAGAAAATTGCACTTTTCCTCATGTTTGGTGCCTTTATGCTTTCCATGATCCTCTATGCATACCACTTTTCGACAATATTCATTGTCATTGTAGTGATGTTTATATTCTGGTCCGCCAACTCCAATTCACCACTATGGAGAATGTTTTCCAGTGAAACATATCCAACTCCTGCAAGGGGTGTAGGAGTTTACATGAATGAAATAATCGGAAGACTGTGGTCTGGTGTTATATTCACCTTCATTGCTGGATATATTATACTGCAGGCGACCCTGTCCATATCAAAAACTGCCGGAATATACGAAGCTTACCTTATGCTTGGTATTGTCTCAATCATAGGATTCATGGCAGTTTTCTTCTTAAAGGAGACAACTAAAATGACTTTGGAGGATATTGAATATGAGATTAGAGGAGCTGAAGTTGATAACAGTACTGGAGGAGGCAGATGAAAGAAAAGTATAAATTAGCAGTAGCACGTGGAGATGGAATTGGCCCTGAAATAGTGGGTAATTCCATAAAATTATTAAAACAGATATTAAGGGATTTGGGAGAAACAGATCTTATTGAATTTTTGATTGTGGATATAGGAGAAGATGGTATTCAAAATTATGGAGTTTCACTTCCTCAATCGTCCATTGACACCATAAAAGACTCTGATGGACTTGTTTTGGGTCCATTAAATGTGGGAAAATACCCCGTTAATGATCCTGGTTTTCCAAGTCCTTCTGGTAAAATAAGAAAATTGTTTGATTTATATGCAAACATCAGGCCAAGTAAATCATTTGGATTCAGGATTAAACAGGGTGCAAAACCGTTTGACATTGTTATTGTTCGTGAAAATACAGAGGGATTTTACAGCGACAGAAACATGTATTTCGGAAGTGGTGGATTCCAGCCAACAAAGGATGTTGCAATGTCTATGAGAGTAGTTACCAAGAGAGCTTCCGACAGGATTGCGAGAAATGCTATGGAACTATCAAGGAAGAGAAGGAAACTAGTTACAGCGGTGCATAAGGAAAATGTGCTTAAAGTGACTGACGGTTTGTTCTTAGAATGTTTCAACAATATTGCCCGAGATTATTCTGACGTTAAGACAAACAGTATGATCATTGATGCTATGTCATATGATCTGGTAAAGAATCCTACGAAATATGATGTCATTGTGACCACGAACATGTACGGTGACATTCTTTCTGATGAGGCTGCAGCGATTGCTGGAAGCCTTGGTCT
>JAJZAR010000010.1 GCA_021799315.1 Thermoplasmata archaeon
GTTCTGAACAATCCTATTTGCGCTGTTGATTACTGAAACATTATTTGAACAGGCATTTGTAACATACAAATATTGATTTGCAGGATCATAGGCAACATCTGTTGGTGCTGAGCCTACATTGATGTTCTGAACAATCCTATTTGCGCTGTTGATTACAGTGACATTATTAGAAATGCAATTTGCAACATACACATATTGATTTACAGGATCGAAGGCAATCGAAGCAGGTCTCGTGCCTACAGTGATGCTCTGAACAATCCTATTTGCACTGTTGATTACTGAGATGTTGTTAGAATCTAAGTTTGCAACATACAAATATTGATTTACAGGATCGTATGCAATAAAATCCGGGAATGTACCTACAGTGATGCTCTGAACAACCTTGTATGTCATGCTGTTGATTACTGAAACATTATTTGAACCATAATTTGCAACATACACGTAATGATTTAAAGGATCGTATACCATTCGCACAGGTTCTGTACCGACTTTAACGCTATGAACAACAGATTCTGTTTTACTGTTGATTAATGAGACATTACCTGAACAGCAGTTTGAAACATACATGTATTGATTTGCAGGATCATATGCTGCTCCTACAGGCCTAAATACATTAAAGTTCTTCACAACATTTCCCTTCAGCAGAGAGTCGTTGCTGAGTACTAATGTGTATTTCACATAACCTGCATTTAAGGCTGCTGAGTTACACAAGAATGGATTTGTTTGAGAAGGGTACTTAGTGCCGTTTGTATGGGCAGCTAAACCGCTGCCACCTGATCCATACATTGAAGAAAATGCCACAACGACAAATAGCATCACAATTACTAAGGATACGGCCTTTTTCCAGTTTAATTTGATTTTCATATAAGTTATAATGTTAGCAGGTATATAAATATAATTATATGAGTTTCACAATGTTAACCTCTTGCTGATGGTTATCAAAAATGCAGCATAGTATAGAGAAAAAAAGCAAGTTTTTGTTCTTTTTGATTTATATTCTACAGTTTTAAGCCCACCTTTGTCATTGTAATTTCACCTGAACTAGATCCTGATCCAACTATAGAAATACCGATCTTATCCAACATTTTTGCATTCATAAATATTGTGCTCTTATGACATAAACCTTCTTTTTAACGCCGATATATGTGAGAATCCCTTTAAGTTTCAGATCTAAGGTAAAGCGGGCCCGCCGGGATTCGAACCCGGGTCTTCGGCTTCGAAGGCCATCAGGATATCCTAGCTACCCCACGGGCCCACTGGGGAATATGTTTAAGGAAATTATACTTTACCACTTAACTTAAAAATGAATTCACAAAAGATGCAGAACAGATAGCAGGAAGTCAAATATCAACGAGCAATTGACAAAGTCTAAGAACAGTACGTAAGAAGTTGAATGAAGGGTTATAGTTACCGAATTCTTACATCTTATTAACTGAAATTATATCTCTCTCTTCACCATTTAGCCATAATTCGAAATGGGCATATACCGGTAAAAATTGGAAAGGTTAATATGATTAAATGTTTTTTGCAAAGTTGAGTAGTCTTAAATGAAAGAGAAGAATATTGATTTTGTTATCCCTGGTGATCACTTGTCTTTTCCTGAAGAGTATCTTTCAGGCAAGAACACTTCGGAATCAGATTACAGAATCATATCTGTTTCTTATGGCGGTCTCAATAGAGACGAAAAAAGTTTAACCGTATCAGTTGAACATAAGGATAAAGCTATCTTTATTGAAAACAATGATGTGGTTTATGGACAGGTTACAAAAAGTGATTCCAGACAAATTTCCATCTCTATAGTAGGAGTCGTAAAGGGTCATGAAGTACTCCATATTTTAGCAGAGGGTCACCTCAGAATGAATCACGATAGAAGATCAAATGAGAGGAATTTCAAACCAGTAATGATTGGGGATCTTTTGAGGGCTAGAGTCATAAGGGCAGGTCAATTTTCAGAACTCACAATAAATGGCGATGGATTGGGCATATTGAAATCAAGGTGCAGTAATTGCAGAGATGTTCTTATATTGAAGGATGGGTCCCTGTTTTGCGTTAACTGCAATAAATGGGAGGGGAGAAAAAATGCACCAGATTATGGAGCCCCTATTTTCGGAGAGAGATGAAATGATGAAAGATCAGATAAATGTAAAAGAAATAGAGAAACTTAACAAAGATGTAGTGACACTGAGAAGAGAAGTAGATGACATGAAGGATGTTATCAGAGGTCTCATTCAGTTTATAATGAGAAAAGAAGAAGTAGATGGAGAAGAATACAATTAAGGTGAATAAAATTATGATAATGCCTATGAAAATGTTGGAAGAAAGTTTGAACACGAGAATTGCAATTTTGATGAAGGATAACAGAGTCTTGGAAGGAACGCTCACCGGCTTTGATGAATATATGAACATGGTAATGGGAGAAGCTGAGGAGAAGGGGAGCGAAATGAATAAAAAACTGGGAAGAGTCATAATAAGAGGCAGTAATGTCGTTAGAGTTTCCCCACTCTGAATTACTGATTAGTATTACTAGGCCTTCACGTACAACTACAATTAATGGCTTCTTTTGGCATTATTCTCTATAATCTTTTTTTACCAAACTACTTGTAGATGAGTTTGCGTTCATACAGTGCAGATCCATATATAATATAAGTTAAATCTACTTAGATTAGAATGTAGAGAAGAATTATTCAAACTATGTCAGCATGTCAGAAATGAAATCTATGAGTTCCTTAATTGATTCAGAGTAATCATTGTATATTTCTTTGAATCCTTCAAGGTCCATTGAGGATTCATAACTATAGCCAGCATTCCCTCTCATTCTTACCACACGATCGAATCGGTCAAGATAATCTTCGAGTTTTGAAGCTTTATCGACTGGTACGATTTGGGTATCATGAATTAATGTGCGGATTATCCTCGATAGATTGTGTATCTTGGGAGCATCGTAGTGTTTCTCGATAAGTAAACTCTTGAGTGCTACTCCTCCAGCCATTTCCAGTTCATACACTGCAATATCATAGGCTCCCAACTTGTATGATGAATTTGAGCTTGAAAACCATCGGTATGAACTTTGCAAGGCTCTTCTCGCTATAGTGTCCAATTTAAAACCTCGGTTGAATCAATAATGCTGCTTCTACTTTTGATGCTCATGATCCACTTGAAGAATTGAGAAATTACAGATTTTCTCTCAAAGAGCAGTATCCCATCCCTTAATATGCTTAAGTATATAGGTTTGAAAACTTTCAAATCTTCATAGGGAACTATGAATGGTTCAATATCGGAAAAATAGCCAGATGAACCCATATCATTTCTGGCCTTCTTGACTTCCTGGTCATGCGAGAATATACTTTTGTATGCTTCTACCTTTTCCCCATTGTAGACTATTAAGATATCTATATCACTATATTTTGTCTGGTTACCTCTGGAATAAGAACCAAAAAGGACAATTCCAAGTACTCTCTCATCCACAGATATTCTCACCACAAACTCGTTAATATATTCTCTGACTGATTCGGGGAGCTCATCAAGCCTGAGTGCACCACGCATGTAATATCTTATGGTTTCCGCTACGCTAAATGAGTGATCAAACTTCTTACGCAGGACCCTTTTGGCTCGTCCAATTAGTAGGTGTGTCTCCTCATCAATAAGAGTCTGCCGATATTTAGTCATAAAATATGTATATCATAAGTATACATATATTTTGTCTTAGACTTTATCTACTGCTCTTATACATAATATTTTTTGAGTTACCCCCTATTCCCCAATATTATTGCGAACATTTAAAACCAAGCCTATTACATAACTAAAGTGTTTTGCACAATTCAATATGCATGGGCCCTCCCCATGGTGTTATAATACTACAACTCAAAATATGGAATTTCAGGATAGATTAAAGTTATAATATAAAGAAAAATACTCTGGCAATCACTAATAAAACTGTAACCTTCTGCTACATATATTGCTACATGATGTCATTGTTAAGAGCCGATCTTAAGAATGGACTTTGTCAAATCTTCGTCGATATTTGGCTGTATTTTCAGATCTGCCTGACTGTGAATCTATCCTGATCACTATAGCCAACAGGCATTCTCTTTCCTATGGAGAAAATCATAGTATCTGCCATACTGATCGGTTTCCACTGCACATGGACAGAAAAAGATACTTTATGTGACGCATGTCATATGATGCAAAGATGCATATGCACTGTTTCATGATTTCTGTTGCTATTGAGGAATCTGTGAATTTTTAACTAAGAGTTGACACCCTCTAAGAATGTAAAGGTTTATGTAATATATAAGAATATTTGGGCATGCCTTTGGAAAGAAGGAAAGATATTAACAAGATAATAGCTGCTCGCAGAGAAAGCAGTAATCTTCGAAATATTCCTGATATTCTAGTTCCACTGTGGCAGGTTAAAATAAGAGAGAGATTTGGGATAGATGTTGACAGAGAGATTGCCAAATACATTGTTTTGGCTGCTCATGAAGAAGGTACATGGAAAAAGCAAAGAGCCATAAGAAAAATACAATCTCTTCTCAACGAAAGAGGTATCTCTGTTGATAATTCCCAAAAAATGGCCGCGGACTTTATTAGAATGGCTATTAGTGGAAAGGGAACAGAAGAGTGAGTTTTCCAGCAAAAAAAGATCTGGAAATACAATTAAGCAAATTAAGTTCTTTTCATAACCCCAAGAATTCTCTGGAACAATATTCCACTGATCCTGTTCTGGCGGCATATGTTATAAATTTAGCTTTTCAGAGAGGAGATATTCAGGGGAAAAATGTAATTGATCTCGGAACTGGCACGGGAACGCTAAGTTATGGTGCTCTCTATTTTGAATGCAAGGAGCTTACAGCAGTAGAGGTGGATGAGGATCAGAGATCAGTTCTTGAGAAAAATCTGGAAAAATTCAGCAATAAAAAACTTATATTTGGCAATGTTGCCTCCATTTCGGGAACATGGGACACGGTGTTATGCAATGGACCCTTTGGGTCAGTCGTGAAGGATGCCGATTTACCTTTCCTTGAGAAGGCATTTTCACTGGGAAAGGTTGTTTACCTCATACATAACTGGAAAGCAAAGGATTTCATTGTTTCCTATGCAAGTCGGAGATGTACCGAGTTCAGTTATGAACGAAGAACGCTGAATATTCCAAGAATATACGGACACCATGAAAAGGATAGAATGAATATTGATGTTCTATTTCTTGTTGGTAGAATCTGATTCTTCCTGAATTTTCTTGTAATCGTTAAACTGCTTTTCCTTTCCAGACATATATTTCTTTGTGACATCTACCCAGACAAAGAAACATCCGTCAAATATACCCTCCTGATCCTCAGGGATTTCACTCATGTAGATACCTCTCATAGAATTGTTTTACCATATCCCATGATATTTCAGAAGCCTTCTCGTTGTAACTCATACCTGTGTGATTGAAATATGCATGATAGGCTCCGGGAAAAAGCTTCATTTGGAAATTAGTCTTGTTATTTATGACCTGTTCCAATACAGAGGGCAGAGTTGCATTTATGCCACTGTCCTCGCCTGCATAGAGTCCAAAGACAGCTCCCTTGATCTTAGAAATATCTTCAATCTTCCTCGGACTTGCCCCGTAGAATATTACAGATGCATCGAAATGAACCATGGTTGAAAGTTGAAAGGCAAGACCGCCTCCCATGCAGAATCCAACTATCCCTTTCTTTGGAGAGGAGCCCATATGACCCTTATACAGTGAATCCAGATCATCAATCATTCTCTTCTCCATCTCCTCTCTCTTTTGAGAAACGTACTCAAATATCTTCTTGCTGGTTGGAGAAAGCTTTGCCATTACTTCCTCTATGGCCTTTGGATCTCTTCTCTTCTCTGGAGGTAGAGACCACATGGGCCTCATAGCATCCATTATGTTACTTTCTGTGAAGAGTTCCTTGTCGCCTGGGCGCGAATAAAGATCTGGAGCTATTGTGTTGTATCCAAGTTCAGAGACCCTGCGAGAAAAAGAACGAATAAACTCAGTGAGTCCCCAAATTTCAGATACGACCATGATCGTGGGCGCCTTTTCATCCACTTGTACCTTGAAATAGTCTAACTTATTTCCATCCTTGGCTTCAAATTTTTCCATAGATTCCTTAGCTTTTGCCATAAGAACCCATGATACTTGCGCATTAAAATTTTTTGATCAAAGGGTCAGTGGGATAGAAGGTATACTATGGCGCCCTTTGAACTGTGAAGCCTGTTTTCAGCTTCCTGAAAGATTACACTATGCACAGAATCTGCCACTTCATCTGTTACTTCCAATCCTCTGTGAGCAGGCAAACAGTGCATGAAGATGAAATTCTTATCAGCACCTTCTGTGAGTTTTGAATTCACCTGATAGGGAAGAAATGCTTTCTCTTTCGCTGCTTTCTCCTTTTCCTCTCCCATGGAAACCCAGACGTCTGTTGAAACAATGTTCGCATTTTCCACGGCTTTAACAGGATCATTCGAGATCTCTATTTTTGACCCTGTTTCCCTGGCTATGGACATTGCCTTTTCCACATATTCCTTCTTTGGCTCATAACCCTTTGGTGTGGCAACAGAAAGATCCATTCCTGTCATTGCACATGTGAGCAGGGTTGAATTCAGCATATTATTCCCATCACCCACATAACACATTTTCTTTCCGCTGAATTTTCCTATTTTCTCGTATATGGTGAGAAAATCTGCCAACAACTGAAGTGGATGTTCCCTGTCATCAAGGGCATTCACTATGGGGACGGAGGAATGTTCTGCCAATTTCCTCATATTCTCTGAACTGAAAGCTCTGTATGTTATGATATCAAGCATGCCGGAAAGCACTCTCGCTGTATCCTCAACAGTCTCGCCCCTGCCCATCTGCATATCATTTGGGTTGAGGTATATACCATTACCTCCGAGTTGATGTATTGCTGTTTCCAGTGATACACGAGTTCGTGTGCTTGGTTTTTCGAAGATCATACCCATGGTTCTTCCTTCCACAACGCTTTGCTTCTGGTATCTTGATCGCTTAAGTCGCAGTGAAAGTTCTATGATTTCATTGAAATCATCTCTCACATCCTGAATGGATAAGAGATCTCTCTTTACCATGATCATCACTCCAGTAAGGAAGGCACATCAGTGGGATATTCCGCCACTTTGACACCGGCTTCATTGAAAGCTTTGATCTTTGACTCTGCTGTTCCGACACCCTTCTCTATGATGGCTCCAGCGTGACCCATCCTCTTGCCAGGTGGTGCACTTCTTCCAGTTATGTATGCGACGACCTTCTTTGAAACATGCTTTTTTATGTACTGTGCTGCAAGCTCCTCATTGCTGCCTCCAATTTCACCTACAAGAACGATCTGCTCTGTGTCCGGGTCCTTCTCATATTGCTTCAATACATCAATATAATTCAGTCCAACTACAGGATCTCCTCCGAGACCAATAACTGTGCTTTCACCTCTTCCACTCTTTGTCACAGCATCAACGATCTCGTAGGTAAGTGTTCCACTTCTTGAAGTGATGCCTACATTACCCTTTTTGAATATCTTGTTGGGCATGATACCTATCTTGCATTTTCCAACTGCAGTGATACCAGGACCATTGGGTCCTATGACAGTTATGCCTTTCCTCTTGGCATTATGAACTATTTCCAGTGAATCGTGAAATGGAACATGTTCTGTGAGTATGTATACGAATTTTATTCCAGCATCTATGGCTTCAAAGGCTGCATCCTTAACAAAGGGAGCTGCAACGCTAATCATTGTGGCATCTGGTTCATATTCTAAGGTGTCTCTGACAGATCCAACCACAGGTACCTTGTCCATGAATTTTGTGCCTGCCTTTCCTGGTGATACTCCTGCTACAACCTTTGTTCCAAAGCTCAACATCTCACCGGTGTGGAATGATCCCTGATGACCCGTTATACCCTGTACAATTACCTTTGTCTTTTCATCTACATAAACTGACATTTTAATTACCTCCTGCAAGCTTTACAACTTTTTCAATCGCTTCCATCATCGTTGGGAAGGATTCAACATCATGATCCTTCAGAATTTTTCTGCCTTCTTCATCCCTCACACCACTGAGCCTTACGACCATGGGCAGCTTTATGTGCAAGTTTTCCTTAGCCATTGCTATTCCTGTGGCGACCGTATCACATTTTGTTACACCGCCAAATATATTCACCAGAATTGCTTTGGGTTGAGCTTTCATGACAAGCTCAAAGGCTTTTAGAACAATTTCTGAATTATCTGTTCCCCCAAGGTCAAGGAAGTTTCTTGGTTTTCCGTGGTGCAGCGTAAGTGCGTCTAATGTGGCCATTGTAAGACCTGCTCCATTCGCAATGACACCAATATTTCCGTCCAGTTCTATAAACGCATATCCTTTGGACTGTGCTTCCACTTCAAGAGGTGTCTTCTCAGGATCTACCACTTCAAACTCTTTGTGCCTGTATGTGGAATCACCATCGACAATAACCTTTGAATCTGCAGCAATGAGTTTTCCTTCTTCAGTAATGACAAGAGGATTAATTTCCACTAGTTCGCAGTCTTCTGATGTCCAGATATGATACAGTGTCCTGAGCAAAGAGAGAAACTGTTTTGCAATATCAGGTTCCAGCTTCATGAAAGCCGCTGCTTCTCTACCTATAAAATCAGAATAACCCAGCATGGGGTCAATATGCCTTGTGTAAAGCTGATCGTGAGGGACAGATTCTATTTCGACGCCGCCCTGAGATGTGGCTATGAGCACAGGCTCCTTTACTGTTCTGTCCAGAGCAATGCTCACATACATTTCCTTCTTTATGTGAATCATCTCCTCAACGAGAACCTTCGTAACAGTGAGGCCTCTTATTTTTGCTCCAAGAAGCTCCTTAACTGCTGCGTCAAGCTCACTCTGTGATTTGGCAAACTTTATTCCGCCGGACTTGCCCCGTCCTCCCAGCAATATCTGAGATTTAACCACTACAGGGATTTCATATTTTTTTACATCGCCTGGTTTTTCCACTAAATAGCTAGCAGGTACAGGTATGCCGTGTGTTCGGAAAATCTGTTTACCCATATACTCGTAAAGATTCAATATTTCACCGTATGGTGATTGCTTAAAAGAATAAATAATATTTTACTGTATAAAAGGGAAAAATAGGGATCTGATCTAGTATGGTGGCATTCCGCCCATGCCGCCCATTCCACCCATGCCCTGGCCACCGGCCGGGGATGGGGCGCTCTTTTTGCTTGCCACGACATCATCTATTCTCAAAATCATTGTGGCAACCTCTACAGCGCTCTCAAGTGCATGCCTCTTAACCTTAAGAGGATCATAAACACCAAGCTTCAGCATATCTTCTACCTTGTTTTCATTGAAGCTTATACCATAATTTGTGTGCTTCTTTTCGTGCTCTGCTTTGAGCTGGATCAGTGTGTTTATGGGATCAAGACCTGCGTTTTCAGCCAGTGTTCTCGGTATCACTTCAAGAGCCTTTGCAAAAGCTTCGATTGCAAGTTGTTCTCTGCCCCCAACAGATGCTGCATATGATCTTATTCTCAGTGCGAGCTCAGATTCTACTGCTCCTCCACCTGGGAGAATCTTGCCGTCTTCCTTTGTTATGGCCACAACTCTTATGGCATCGTTGAGTGCTCTCTCAATTTCTGAAATGACATGCTCTGTTCCACCTCTGATCAGTATGCTGACAGCCTTCGGGTTTTCGCAGCCTGTTACAAAGGTCATTCTGTCATCTCCGATCTTCCTTTCTTCCACAAGATCTGCCTTTCCAAGCATTTTTGGGGAAAGATCATCAAGGTTTGTAACTAAAATTGCACCAGTTGCCTTTGCGAGTTTTTCCATATCGCTCTTCTTGACTCTTCTCACAGCGTATATGCCCTCTTTGGCCAGGTAGTGCTGAGCAACATCATCTATGCCTTTCTGGCAAAGAACAACATTTGCAGTGCTCTTTTTTATTTTTTCTACCATTTCTTTGAATGTGTCAACTTCCTGGTCAAGGAAATCCTGAATCTTAGATGGATCCGAGATCTGGACCTTGGCTTCAATCTCTGTCTTCTTGATTTCCAGTGCTGAATCAACGAGAGCAATCCTTGCATTCTTTACAGTGGATGGCATCTTTGCATGAACTTTTTCCTTGTCAATAATCAGACCTGTGATAAGCTCAGTATCATTTACGCTGCCGCCAGTTTTCTTGTCAACCTTAATACTCGATGGCTCAACATAGAACTTATTATTTTTCTCCTCTGCAACTGCATTCACTGCCTTGACGATCAATTTATATAGAAGATCTCCGCCAAGCCCAATGTTCTTTCCAGAAAGAGCTGTTCTGGCTACCTGTTCTAGAGCCGCGTCATCTTTGACATCCTTTGCTATGCTTTCGAGTTCTTTCTTTGCCTGATTCACCGCAAGTCTGTATCCATTGGCGATAAGAGTTGGGTGTACTCCCTGTTCCAGAAGCTCTTCGGCCTGTTTCAGAAATTCTCCCGCAAGAACAACAGATGTTGTCGTTCCGTCACCGACTGCTGTATCCTGCGATCTGGCAACTTCCACAATCATCTTGGCGGTTGGATGATCAACATCCATCTCCTTCAGTATGGTTGCTCCATCGTTGGAAATAATAATATCTCCTATGGAATCCACAAGCATTTTGTCCATGCCCTTTGGACCCAGAGTTGTTCTCACTGCATCCGCAATAGCCTTTGCAGCTTCGATATTATTCCTCTGAGCTGTTTTTCCCTGTTCTCTACTCGACCCTTCTTTCAGTATAAATATTGGCATCTGTCCGTTTAACATTTTTTTTGGCCTCCTTTAATCACTTGGTAAATTTGTTCTTCAATATAAAGGTTATGGAAATTTTTTTCAAGAAAAATTACGATTTCCCTATTTTGCAGCAACATAATAGACTTTGATGTTCAGGAATTGGTGAGCTTTCAGGATTTCATTTATTTTTGACGCTATTCAGTTCCTTTGCCAAGTTCTCTGAGTTTTATCTCCTTTTTGTATTCCTGATCAAAACGTCCCAGAGGGTAGTCACCCTGATCGACGAAAACAAAGAGAGGCTCCAATACGGGCTCTTTTGTAACTATTTCCCTCATCATTTGAATTGCAAGTGCGCGCAGATCGGGATGAGACTGCGGAGTGGATCTAAGCTCACAGAAATACACAAGTTCGCGAAGATTTGTGGCAACAGTAAGAGAATACATAGCACCAAAGGGAACCACATATTGTGCCAAGGTTTTGCCGTTGACTCTGACAACTTTCTCCCAGAGGGTTTTTGCCGACTGCATAGCCATGATATATTTCTCCCGCACCTCCGGAGTTTTCTTGACAAATTCAGGTGTTTGGAAGCCACTATCCATACCCACTTCCTTTCTTATTATGGACATGAATCTATGTCTCTGAAACTCCCTGAATGCCCCATAATTCATGTTGATCCTGTAGGTCAATGAGATAAATTCAAGTTCCCTGGGCAGCTTATTTCTTCTGTTTTTTCTATTCTGAGAAATTATTCTTATGATTTCTGGCATAGTTAGCTCTGAACTACCTCCATTTTGGGATGTGAAGATGACCGGCAACATTTCAAGATTTTCCCTTGAATAAGCTAGAAGGTTTGATTCAGGTTCAAGATTCATTTTCTTACCTACAGACTCAGTATTCCAAGAATGTTTTATCTTGCTTAGGTAATCAATATTCTGATCCCCATATTTTCCTCTTGCAGATTTCAGCAGTTCGTTAAAATCCTTAGAAAGTTCCTCTAAAAGCATTGTGGCTATTTTATCAGCTTCAGCAATTCCGCTTGCATATAACCTCTGTATAAGATAAATGAACGCGCGTATATTTCCTGAAATACCCACATTTGTAAGAGTTGCACATGGAAGAATTGATCTTATGTCGTCCAGTGCCCTGGCCCTCACTGCACTGTTATACGCCTTCTCCATATTCAGAGGGTCAACACCTTCCTTGACTTCTAAAGGATATTCAAGTTTAATCTCTTTCTGCAAAGGTTCAATGCACTCTGAGTAGACCTTAAAAATATTGTCCATAAGGTCAACGTATTCCCTTTCCAGAGATGGATCAATTCCTGTGTGATTGAAATCTAAATAAAGGTATTTTCCCTCTCTTTTCTTCGAATAACTCACATATCTGGAAGACTTTTCCAGGAATGAAAGTCCTGTTCGGGATTCTTCAATTATTTTAGAAACTACATTCGAAATGTCCTGCACAGCTACCTGAGCAGTCACCAGTTCAGCAACGGATTCGTCACCGTATTCCAGAAACACTCGCTGATAAAATTCCCTACCTCGAAGAGGATTGTTTTCGAATTCCTTCTCATATAAATCCCTAATATCGAGACTTGATGTTCTGCTGTAACGGGACAAGAGGGCCCCCCTATCCAGCTCGCTTTCCATATTCAGTACAAAGACCTGCCTATCTCGGTTGGAAAAGGGAGCCCTTTCGCTCACCTTCATTCCCTCATTGGCACGAAATAAACATCAGTGGGATTGAATTTTAGGTTTCTTCGGAATCTTGCCCTGACCTTCATTCCTACTTTTATATCTTCCTGATCTGCTCCGATGAGTCTTGTCATGAAGAGCGAATCGACTCCTGGAAACTCCACAAGAATTATATTGAATGGAGTTTGCGATAAAAATTCCTGACCTCCGAAGTAGCATGTTGTGAATGTGTGGATTTTTCCTTCATTGGGTAGCTGGTACCACTCAGTTTCTTCACCACAGAACATGCAGTGCCCTCTTGGTGTCGCATACACATACGAACACTTTTTACACTTGCTACCCATAATTTTTTTCTTTCCAAGAGCTCGGAAGAATTCTGAATCCTGGCCGTAGCTGTGTATGTAGTCTATTTCATAATGGGACTTTACTATGAGGGGATCTGTATTGTACACAATAGTCCCATCTTCCGTTTCTGGCATTTTTGCATCATAATCTATAGTCATTGTACCGCCTCCATAATTGTTGCCGTAACATAAGTACCGGTTCCTGCATGGCTGTGGCAAAGACCAGTTTTTGCATTTTTTATCTGAAGGGTATCATCCTTGAAATGTTTCTTTATACTGTGCTGAAGCTGCCAGAATACAAACACACCCTGCATTATTCCAGTGGCCCCAACGGGATGACCTGATGCTAGGAGACCTCCGGAGGGATTGACTGGAATCTTTCCATGCAAATCTGCCTTTCCTTCTTCAACAAAAGGCCCGCCTTCCCCATATTTACAGAGACCAAGGTCTTCGTATGTTTGAACCTCAGACGAGGTATAAGCATCGTGAAGTTCAATGACATCAAGTTCTTCCAGTGGGTCAGTGATACCCGCTTGTCTGTATGCCTCAACTGCTGCAGTTCTCCCTGCCCTGAAGGAATGTACGCCAGGATATTTCAGGTTGGCATAGTCACTTTCCTTTTCATTTGGAAGCAAAGGAACTTTTCCGAAAGGTCTGTCTGCCAGTCTCATAGTGTCGGTTCCACTCCCAATTCCCTTTATTTTCACAGGGTTTTTACATAGTTCAAATGCAGTTTTCTCATCTGCAAGTATGGCGCAAGCCGCCCCATCGCTCATGGTACATACATCCAGCCTTGTGAGTGGATAGGAAACCATTGGTGAATTTCTGACATCTTCCACTGTGAGTTTCATGGGACTTTGTGCATAGGGATTATGCAGTGCGTTTCCATGGTTCTTTACAGACACCTTTGCAAATTGCTCCGGAGTTGTTCCAAATTCGTGCATGTGCCTGACTGCCAACATAGCATAGTAACCTGTGTAGAAACCTCCAATTGGGTAGTCAAAATTAGTATCACTGGCAAGAGCTATAAATTCATTGCCTTTCCAAGTGTTCACCTGAGACATGGTTTCAAACCCATATACAGCACATACATTCATCCTTCCTGAAGCAACCTCGGCAATTCCTGTTTGAAGGGCCAGACCACCTGTGGCACCTCCACCTTCCACTCTCTTGCCAGGTTTAGGATTAAGACCAAGGTAATCTTGAGTCATAGCTCCTGCCATAAGCTGCCTCTCAAAATGATCAGCAAAGTATGAAGCTACAGTACCATCAATCTTATTCTTATCTAAATTGATGTCCTTAAGCGCATAATCAAAAGCCATTTTTGTCTTTACTCTAAAATCAGATTCTGGAACAGATTTGGAAAACTTTGTGACTCCTCCAGATATCATGTAGACATCTCTTCCCATATTCTTCATTATGTATCATGGGTTTGATATTTACTTGATATTAATAGATTGCCTGAGTTTAAGAAATGGAACTTTTTCACACAAGAATGCCTTAATATGGACATATAACTCTTGTACATACCAGTAGTTAGTGGTATGAGAGAACACCACACCTTTCTATTGAAAAACTAATATGATATATGAAAAATAGAAAAATAAGCAAATTCTTTTTTCTATATAGAATACTCACAAAAAGATTAAGATATAAAACACATTCCTCGGTGATAATAAAATGGATGGAACACAACCTAAGAATCATAAGAAGGCCCTGATTGCAGGTATTATTGTGATCATTGTGATTGTTGCTGCGCTAGGCGTTATTGAATTCCATAGGCCTGCTCAGAAACAGAATCTGGTGATTATGGTAGACAGTGGAAGTATGACCAGCTCATATCTTAAAGCAGTTGGCACTTCCTTTGAAAAATCGCATCCCAATGTTAATGTTGAGATAGACTCTGTTGGGTACAGTGACATGGTGACCACAGCCACCTCTACGCTGAAAGGCGGGAGTTCGACACCAAGCATATTTATGTACTATGCTTCTCAGTCACCTGATCTTGCACCTCTACTTTATAATCTTAACAGCACAATGGGAAGACAATATCTTTCAGCATCAAACTTTGTTGCAGGAGATCTGGCATCAGGGTCCTTTGCTCCAAATGGAACAGGAAGCGGCACTAACTTTATAGGAGTACCAATTCACACTGTTCTCGGATACATACTTGTGTATAACAAAACTGTTTTTGAAAACACAACACTTCAGAACGGTTTTTACTCAACATATCATTTCCACATGAACCCAAAAGATCTGAAAAACTGGACTCAGATGAATGAGGTTGCCAAGTATATCTCTGAGAATACAAACTTTAACGGAAAAAACAATAAATACGCCTTCATGGTTCCTGACAGTTCTTCCCACTCAATTATTGATATGTTTTACAATCTGTTCTATCCCTATGGAGTTGGAAAATCAGCTACTGGGATACCTGCCAACAGTTCAGCCAATTACTGGACTTACTTTGGTATTAATAACAGTAAGGTGTCTATCTCCTATAACAACACATATGGAGTGCAAGCCCTGAAAATGTACAAAAACATAACACAGTATGAACCTTCAGTGTCAACGCAGCCAATAGGATATGATCAACAGGAACTTTATTTCGGAACAGGAGATTACGCAATGGGTCTTGCATGGTCAAGCTTTATTCCTACCTATGAGAATTCATCCTCAAAGGTGAAGAACGATCTTGGTGTGGCATTGCTGCCGGGAAATTATACAGGCTATTCTCCTACATTCCTTGGTGTTAACCCCCATGCACAGAATCTTACACTTGTTCTCCAATTTCTGAAGTACGCAACATCATCTTCAGAGTTTGATATGGGAATAAATGACTATGCCTACGTCCCTTCAACATACACTGGTCTGAACGAGGCATCCCATCTTGCAAATTTCACCTGGCTATCATCTCTGAACAACTATTCAAAAACCATAAAGCTTGACACAAACTATACAGAGATATTCCTGAAAGCCTCACCGCTGTTTTCAACACTGATCCCTGATTTCAACTCTCAGGTATACGATTACCTTACCGGGAGCCAGACTTCAGCAATCACTGCATTGAATACAGCCGCAAAGGAATGGGCAAGTGAATTAAAGGATCAGAATATACAGTTGTAACATGTTTAAGTCATCTATTAGAAAGCAGGCGTTTTTAATATCCCTGCCTGCACTGGCTTATTTTTTCATTTTTGTTTTGTATCCAATTTTTGACAATGCTGTGATCTCATTTCAAGGGTTTAACTTTCTGGGCATAGGGCACTTTATAGGTTTAAAAAATTACGAAATTCTAGCCACGATTCCGCACATTGGACAGTTGGTGGACAATACAATTTTATATACAATAGCAGTGCCGGTCATAGACATAGGTCTTGCCATACCCCTTGCGGCTTTTCTTAAGCGTTTGAATAAACCCTATCTCATACCACTTATATTGCTGCCGTCCTTCATACCTCAGGTTACTTCTGCTAATACATGGCTTTTGCTTATGAACCCATCCTATGGCCTGCCATTCTATTTTGGTCATTTTGACATTTTTCATTCTGCATGGAGTGTGGTTCTGGTTGATGTTTGGTCAAGTCTTCCCCTTGCCACTCTGATCATATATTCCGGCCTGAAATCTATTCCTCCAAATCTTGAAGAGGCATCTCAGATGGATGGTGTTAGAGGGGCCAGAAAACTGTTCAATATAGATATACCCTACATAAAATCTAACATCCTATCTGCTTTTGTTCTAATGCTAATGTATGGGTCCTTTACCTTTGATCCAATCTACGTTCTTCAGTCTGTGTCAACGCCCTTCGGTATAAATGATCTGTCCTATTTTGCATATCAGAACTATTATACCAATATTGGCCTGGCCGCAGTAATTATAATAATTGTATCTGTCCTTTCATCGGTGTTTACCATATTCTTCGTATATCTGACTCTGAAGCAATCCAAATCCCGAATGTCACGTACCTGGAGAGTTGGAATGAAAATATTTCCCAATAAGCAGATGCCAAAAATACTGCTTGGGATCATAATGGCCATGTTCATGATCTTTCTCATAGGACCAATTGTGTTTCTTGGCATAGATTCTATCAGACCTCTGTCGGAAATAATACGGATTCCACCCATATTTTATCCAAAGGTGCTCACCGGTTCCAATTATTCACAGGCATTTACAGTTGGAGGACCATATTTCCTATCCAGCATAGTTGCATCACTTGTTTCATCAATCATAGTTGTATTCGTGGGGCTTCCCCTTGCCTATGCGGCAGCACGATACAAACTTGGAGGCCTGAAGATGATTGGTTTCGTACTTTTCATATACTCCCTGCCAACAATCATATTTCTCATACCTATGCACAACATCATAGGTTCTCTTGGACAGTTAAATCAAATGACCGGACTGATCATATCCTATCCAGTATTTATTCTGCCGCTCTCCATATGGATGCTTTATAATTTCTATCAGAATTTTCCAAAGCACGTTGAAGAGGCTGCCAATATGGACGGCATGAATCTGTTCAGGACGTTTAGGAAGGTCATAATACCTCTAAGTTATGATGGAATGTATGTAACATTCCTTTATGCTTTCGTTCTGGCCTGGGGGGCACTCATATTCCCTCTTGCGTTGACCTACTCGCCCTTCAACCTGAGCATATATTACCCATCAGGTGCTCAAACCATAACAATTCTAATAGGCTCCGCTGTTGGACATGAGGCTGTAAAGTATGGGCTTCTGGCTGCCGCAAGCATAATCAGCATTATACCCTCTGTAATACTCGTTATAATCGTAAGAAATAAAATAGACAAACTTTGGAGAACTGGAGGTAATGTTAATTGAGTCAAATTGAAGTTAAAAATTTAAAAAAGAGTTTCGGAACTTTCACTGCACTGGATATCCCTGAACTTTCTTTCGCGGAAAAAAGTTATCTTACAGTTCTTGGCCCATCGGGATCTGGAAAGACAACATTTCTGAGGATTGTGGCCGGATTGGAAACTGCAGATAGCGGTGAAATACTCGTGAATGGAAAGAACATTCTGGACGATCCACCATGGAAAAGAAGCATAGGTCTTGTGTTTCAGAACTATGCCCTCTATCCCCACCTGTCTGTATATCAAAATATTGCGACTCCACTCATACAGGCGAAGATGTCACAGACAACAATAAACAGCAAGATCGAGGAGATAGGGCAAATTATGGGGCTTGATGACAAAATGGGGAAACTTCCAAAGCAACTCAGTGGTGGACAGCAACAGAGAGTTGCCCTGGCAAGAGCGGTTATCAAACGACCCCGCATCCTGTTACTTGATGAACCTCTTTCAAACCTCGATGCAAAGGTGCGTGTTGACCTACGAGATTATCTAAAACGCATACAGAAAGAGTTTGAACTCACCGCAATTCACGTAACTCACGACCAAGCTGAGGGCATGGCCCTTGGAGATCAGATGGTGATAATACACAAGGGTAAGCTGGAGCAGACTGGAGTGCCGGAACATATTTACAGACATCCAGAAACCAGATTCGTTGCAAGTTTCATAGGAGAAGTGAATATACTCGAACCTTCTACAGCATCAATATTATCAGGAACTGAATACACTAATAATGCAGGGTTGAGATATGAAGATATTATTCCTGACCTGAGCGGCAAATTTGTGGGAAAAGTTGTTGAGAACCAGTTCATGGGGTCCAGACGAATGATAAGTTTCATGTTTAATGGGGAAAAATTACGTTGTTACACCGAAAGAGATAGACTCAGCCAACTGCAGGGAGAGATTAAATTTAATGTCCTGAAAGATAGCATAGTAATGTTTTCAGATTTCGAGTCCGCCGAAGAGGCTTAATTCCCTATTGAAATTTTTATAAAGTTTTCAATGAATGGTATACCTTCATGAAACCTTTTCACTGTCTTTGTTCCTGTGAATCCGCTTCCGTAATTATCGATGTAGAGAGTTTGGAATCCCATGGATTCTGACACCTTGATATCATTCACATAATTGTCTCCTAT
This sequence comes from Thermoplasmata archaeon, assembly GCA_021799315.1. Taxonomy (GTDB): domain Archaea; phylum Thermoplasmatota; class Thermoplasmata; order Thermoplasmatales; family Thermoplasmataceae; genus Cuniculiplasma. The sequence continues at coordinate 18,793 of JAJZAR010000010.1, forward strand.
AGACAACACCTTTTCCGGAACAAATTCTGACTGTGCCATAAGTTCTTTACCAAGAGATTTCAACCCTTCAGGTTTATGTGCCCCGTAGACTATTTTAGAGAAATATTCCAAAAAGCCAAGTTCCTTGAGAACAGGTTTTCCATATTTTTCTGGCGTGTTTGTTGCCAGGATGTGAACACAATCCTTCCTTGTGAGAACATCAATAGCCGTATCTGTTCTATAGATCTGAATTTCACCTCTATTCATTGACTCCCGTGTGAGTTCAAAAGATTTTTGAAGATGTTCTTCAAGATGAAATTCCCTTGCTATTTCAGCAACTATGGCCCAGCCATCCTCACCAACATATGGACCTATTCCCATTATGGCATCCCGGCATCTGTCCATAAAGTTTCTGTTATCACACCTTCCTAGTTCATTCACATGCCTAGCATAGGCAAAGTATGACTCCGGTGAGTTGTATAGAGTTCCGTCAAAATCCCAAATGATCACTGGTTTCATGGCTTTTCTTCTACCATTAAAGAGAGAAGCAGATCTTTCATTTCAGCATCTATGTCCATTTTTTTTCCGTGCATATCAATCCATACAACAACAGTTTTACCCTGAGCAAAAACAATATCTGTTCCTTTTTCTGTGATAACATGGGAAAAGACGCAGCTCGTTTTGCCCACATGGGAAATCCAGGTGGAGACAATAGGAGAATGGTGGAAGAGTATGGGCATTCGGAAGTCTATCTCTGCATGATTGACAACGAAGTTTACCTTTGAAGTCTTGAAATCGTGCAGAATTTCCTTAAAATAATTGGTTCGTCCAAGCTCCATGTAAGTGAGAAAATTTGCATTGTTCACATGACCCAGAGCATCCAGATCTCCATATCTCATCTGTACCTCTGTTCTGTTAATCTTATCGACCATGGCCCGAGATTAATATTAAGAATAATAAGATTGAGAAACTTGTAATGTAAAGAGATACCCATTTCACGTGCCTGATGAGAGGTAATTTGCTATATAGACATAGAGAGAAAATGTACTATTTCATTGTAATCTAATAATCTCCACACATTAATGTCTTCCCGCTAGAATTCCATATTGTTTCTTCGTGATGTTTCCGTTCATGAACTTATGATATACCGCATCTGGTGTGCCTTCAATGTATACAAAAACAATCTTGAGGCAGATGTATCACAATTAAAGGACGATCACAAGATGTTCATACACAAGTTTTGAATCTTCTGTCAATGTGTCTGCACCTTTAAAATCTGAACATTACTGATGGGAAATACAGTGTAGAAGATATTTTGTTCATACTCTCAAGAAGTAAGATATAAAGATTTGAGAAACAGGAGATCATGAAAGATATACCTAAAAATAGCAATGATCTGGTGTCAACTCTGAATATAGACCTCGATCCGTTACGTAAAAAGTCATGAGTTAAGCTTTCATACATTTGATGAGCATTGGTATAGTAGAAATTTATTTATACAATTATGTCGTATCATATATATGCGAGTTAACATATATGAAAATAAAGAGAGAGAGACAAAAAAAGATCTTCATTGCACTCCTTTTTTCCATGATCATGATATTCTCAGCATTCACTATATATGAAAATACATCAACATCTTCTGTTACCAATAATAACACACAACAATCCATTCCCATACAATCCTACAATGCATACGGTGAATCCGTATGCTTCATAGGCAACCAGCCTGTGATCAGTTTCAGTTCCAATCCCATGGCAACACACTACCCAGTATCATGGGATATATTGTCTGTGAATACCGGAGGTATTCACAATACAAACAGTGCAACACCCTTCATAACAACAAACAACAACACACTCGTAATAAATCAGTTCACACACTACAGAACATCCCGAATCAATGATACAACACAGAATTCAGCCCAACTGATCCAGTGCAGCAATACAACACAATCAGCAAGTGTGTTCTTCTTCCATCATTACACCATGTCTGCATCCCTTGCATGGAAGAACAAGCATCCATACAACCAGACATACATGATCGATTTTACCATGATCACACCATACTCCAACAACTATCATGTGGGTGGTGACAACGGTTTCCACAACATGACTTTGAACAACAACACAGGTATCATACCTGCATCATGTGTCAATCTGCAGGTAGGAGGCATGGATCTGTACTGGATGTCCGATGCATCTCTCTTCCATGGCGGTATGATTGAACAGAAGGATCATCATGATATTGTGGTGATACCCTTCGGCACAGTCACATTGCAGGGTAATGAGACTTATACCATTGATCCCAGCATTGAACCTGCACCAATGATTATTAACCCAGGCGGAGGAGGCGTATCAACAAGTGGAGGAGGAGGATCTGGTAGCGGTGGCGGAGGTTCCGGCAGTGGAAGCGGATCTGGCAGTGGTGGAGGAAGTTGCTCAACACCAGTCACAACCTATCCCCCAAAATTCGCATGCCTGAACATTAAACAGTCCCCCTCAACATGCTTTGCAAACGGATCTAAGAGTGATCACATAAGTATATGCTATGACCTGTGTTCTCTTACAGAGAATGGTCCAGTGAAGCTAGGTTTCTTTGAACGAGAGACCAATGGTGAAGATATTCTTCTGGGTACCCATGATGAATATCAGGAAGATTATAATACGTTCAGTGCAAACTTAAATAATCTGGGATTTTTCTCAGGTTTGTACGTAGCCTATGAATGTCCAGGTACAACAACATGGACATGCATTCAGAAACTGGGACACAGCTTTACAGAATACATGAACTTCAGCAAAGGGTATATCTATCCAGATCTGCAGGCCACCCCCAATGCAGGAGACATTTTGAATTCCAATGGAAAACTGGTCGCAGAGATTTCCAGTGTTGTGAACACCTCTCAAGATCCTGTCTCTGCATGTGTAAACTCACATATGGTACTGACTCTAACCCAGATGTTTGTTTCCAAAGGGGATGCTTACGGCGCCACAAATAGATGTGTATCCTTCAGTTATGCTACCAATAACAAGGGAATAACAGGGCAGAGTCAATATTATCGTGAGGAGTATATAACATATAATTCTACGATTATGGACACTGAGCCAGCGACTTTAACAATTCTTTCAATTGCTCTTATTTTAGCAACTATAGCACTGACCGTCGCCACTGCTGGTTTTGGTTACATTTTCTTCGTAGCGCTTGTTCTTGGAGGGGTTGGCATTTATATTGCAGTAAGCCTATATCAATGTTATCCTGACCATACCGTTTTACAGAATAAGAAGGATTGTTCTGGTGAATTTAACTGTTGTGACCCCGCAACTGATAAATTTGGTGCCAATGAGCCATACAATTATTTTTATACAACGTGTGACGATTGCTGCCATATATCAAATACCTTTGGACAGGGTGTAAGTATTGGCGTTGGAAAATCAACGATTACCTCAAGCGTCGTGGAGCAATTCACATACACAAGTGGATTTACAATCTTTAACACAACATTGAACGGAAGTCTTTGCAGAGAAAAATATTCTGGGACTTTGACGAGCCCGGTTGATATATATTATGAGGCGCCATCATCAAGTTGAGGGAGTAAAATGGGATACACACCAGAAAGGTCAAAAATAGAAATCATCCTCGGACTAAAGGCAAGAAAAGATATCATCCTCGGACTAAATTCAGTCAGACTAATGTGTTTGATCTATTTGTTGCTCTATTGTACATTTTGGATTTACTATTCCATTTATTTAATTCCAAGTATAGCCATATTAAGTACTGTTATAATAGGTCTTCTTCTTATATTATATATTATTATATCTATTTCAATTAAACATCTCAAAGATTACAAGAGATTCTCAGGTCATTATTCTATTAGACCTCCCATAGGGTATTATGATGATTTTGACTTTGAGAATAATAAAATGTATTGAGAGAGTAAAAATCAGGTCACGAAGGTTAGACATTTACCTCATAGTCAAGACATAGGGAAGATTGACAATTCTCAAGAAAATAATTAGAATATGGTACCATGGCAACAACTTACAGATACAAGAGTGTTAACAATGTTATACCTTACAGATTATTTCCCTAAGAAAACCTTAGGATAAATTCGTAATCTGCTAAAACTATTCAATAGTTGAATGTTAACTAATAAAAACTTAATAACATGTAGCTATTACTATTTTGTATCCGATCTTGACAATCACCTCGCCCACGATTGCTGGGAAAGAACCAGTTGTTCAGGATTCTAACATGTGGTTTCTATGAGTGCAGATAGGACTGACGAAACAAACAAAATAGATAATTATGCTGAGATTTGGCGTGAATTAAGCAAAGCTTATAAAATCATTTACAAGGGTTTGGACAAATCCTTTCAGGAACATAATTCGAATGTGCTTGAATATAGAATTATGAGACATATATATGAAGATGGATCTCAGGCAATGGCACGCCTTGCTGAAATGAGTTATGTTACTCAAGCCTGGATCACGGGAATGGTGGACAAATTGGAAGAAAAAGGCCTTGTGGTCAGGATAAGATCTAACGAAGACAGAAGAGTAATAAATGTTGACCTCACACCTTCAGGAATAAAATTTTACAAGAAGATGAAGGTTGTCAATGATACCTTTCTGGAAGGTATTTTGTCGTTTATAAGAGATGATGAAGCATCTCAGATGACAAAAATTTTGCACAATATTGTAGAGAGACTTGAGACGAGCGACAACGTTACTGATCTATAGGAACTTCATATTCTGCAACCTACCCATATTATATGTATTGGTGGATTAATATTTATGTTTATAGGAATGAAAACCTACTGAGTTTCATATCAAAAGTAATAAATTCTAAGTTATGATAACGTCCAAGTAGCTCCAGTAGTGTAGCCAGGCCAAGCATAAGAGGCTCTCAATCTCTCGACTCGGGTTCGAATCCCGACTGGAGCATACTAAATTCCGTTCGTGATAACTTCCTGAATGGTTGCCTTATTTATATACTAATTAGCTGTTTTAGAAGTATATAAATGATTGAATACTTAAAAATAAAACTTCATAGGAATTTTTTTCCTTCCATGTGAGATCATAGGTCGGTAAAATTTCCACATGGCATTTTCGATCATGGTTGTGGTGAGTTACCAGTCTGTATTGTATCATTGATTCCTTCTTAAAGATCA
>JAJZAR010000127.1 GCA_021799315.1 Thermoplasmata archaeon
CCATTGCGTATAATATCATGATTGTGGTGAACAGAGAGATAAGAGAGAATCCGAGATCCATAAGGAAGTTCGTCAGTTGTTAAAAGGTGAGACACGCTAGTTAATATGATTAAATACTGGTTTCCGAAAACGTAAAACTTCTGGCACTCAAATGGATAACTGTAGCTATGCGCTTATTTGATAAACACAAGGAAAATTTTAGGAATAACTCCAAAGTTATGCCATAAAATAAACGCTTTGTATAAATTCTCTGACACCTTATACACAGATAAGTGGATTTCAGACTGTTATTCTAAATCCCATTAAGTAACAAAATTTAATATGACTTTGTTCTATCCTTCATTAATGCTTGAACTCTCAGATCTACAAGAATTGGAACTAGAGATAAAATTCCCCAGCGATCTTAAGAATGATTTTTACAAGTTTTCTTCGGGATTGTCACTCGATAAAATACTTGTGAATTCCTTTCCGACCGTAAGCATCAGTGCTAGAAAAATACTCGATAAATTTAAAGAGGAATTTCCATACATTAGCCTTTTTGGAAACCACGGAATTTTCACCTTAGGGCAAGACAATATTGAGGTATCTGTGACTAGGCACAATGATAGATTCTTGCTGACAAACGCTGATACGAAAAAGGACGAGGACCTTGGAAAGGTAAATTTAGCCAGTTTAGGAAGTGATATAAACTATTTAATTGGGTCCATTTTAGGTTCACTTAATCTTTCCGATAAAGCTTTAAAAACCGAAATTAGGCTTGAATTCTCAAAGGACAACATTTTTAAGAAGCCATTTGTTGAAAAAATAAATAAAGAAACCCTAAAGAAATTATCAATCAAAGATGTACCAAGGATTTCCCTCACTGTAGAAGACAGTGATAAGACTCATAAAAACGGAGTAGTTATATATGATTTTGTACGTAGCGAATCTGAAGAAATAAAAGTAATTGAAAAATTCGAAAAGGTTTTTTCGCCTTTGGACATACCAATATTAGTAGAAAAATTCATCAGGGAACTCAATAAGGTGTTAGAAGGATGGTGATGGCATGACTGAACAGCAATACAAGAGGTCTGAGTCAATATATAATAATAAAGAAGTAGAAGAACATAAAAGGAAGTTGCAACAGTTCATTCAACTGCAACTTATGCAAGATATAGTTATGATCCATAAGCATGGTCAAGATATTGAAATGGTGGGTATGCCAACCAGAAATGTGACCCCGGATATAGAAAATAGACTTCATGTACTTGAAACCGAGAACAGGAAGATAAAAAATGAGCTAGCTAGCTTGACAAAAAGAATGAAAGTCAATATTGACGCGTTAAGACTGCTTACAGAACATGTTGATAATGTTGTGACAGAAAGGCTTGAAAATACTTTAGAAGAAATTGGATTCAAACCCATAACTTCTGAAAGCCTATCAAAATTCGAAAATAACGATATTGAAAAAGTAAAGTCAATTATCATCAAAGAAATTAGGATAACAAATGGGAACACAGACCCTGGAGTAATATCCCTAAAATTCAATCTACCTTTCAAATTAGTTGCTGGTTGTTTTGATTTATTGCTTTCGGAGGGAAAAATTGGCGAAACCTCAGAGTAACGACTCAATAAAAATTAATGCGACACCCAGCAAGAAGTATGGTAAATTTTATGAGGGTCATTTTTACAAAATAAATGCTTGCGGCTCTTATGAGGTTCAGATCAATGGAAATGATCCACCATGCAATGGCAAATACGAAAAATGTGTGTCATACGACCGTGGCGCTTGCATTCAAATAGTCAAGCTTACTAAAACAAGATATTTTGTAATTGAATAACCCTTCTTGAACTCTTAGTGTTTTAGAGTTACTTCAAATTGCTTTTTCGATTCGATACATAAAAAACTATTGATGTTTTTCGACACATCTTATTACTATTCCTTGCTTATAGAGGTTGTAAAGTGATCTCATCTTCCGTCTGCGCTGAGACGAACATATATATCTAACACTATAAGACACCTTTGTCTCAGCATTTAAGAGGGCAGGCCATTACTGCTCTTTAGGTTGATTAGAGCCTATTATGTTCATTTTGGTATAGAAACCTGTAAATATTACATGTGCATATCTTATTAATGAGCTCCGGAACACCTTCCAGACAGGATAAACTAACAGATATGGAATGGAAGAGAAAGCAGGGTTACGATCTGATTGAAAAGGGTTTGAAGAATTCTGAGATCTCAAAAATGCTTCATGTTGATCGAAAGACTGTTTACAGTTGGAGAAAACGCAAGGAAAACAATGTTGGTTATAAGAATATCAAACAGAAAGGTGCTAAATCCAGACTCTCAGAGGATCAGAAGAAAAAATTAAAAAAAATACTTGAAGATGGATCATCACAGTATGGTTATGATACAGATCTATGGACATTGAAAAGAATAGCAGAGGTCATTGAACGTGAATTCCATGTGCATTACAATATCACATACATATGGCAGATACTTGACAAGATGGGATACAGTGCACAGATGCCTCTTGCCACAGCAATGGAGAAGAATCAGGATTATGTCAATGAATGGCTGAAAGATCAGTATCCACAATATGTGAAGGAGGCAAGAGATCATAATACAACCATTCTCTTTCAGGATGAATCAGGCATGCAGAGCCGTCCCAATGTAAGAAGAACATGGGCACCTGTGGGATCAAGGCCTTTCATGATCGTGAAAGAGAGCAGGGATCGAATATCTCTTTCATCTGCAGTCACAGAGAATGGTGATCTGTATTTCATGATCAAAAAAGAGAGTATGAACGAGGATGATATCATTTTATTTCTGGAACAGTTACTTACAGAAATAGAAGGCTTTCTCTATATCTTCTGGGATAACATCATGATCCACAGAAGCAAGAAGGTAAAAGCATTTCTTGGAAACCATAATGATAGACTGATCACAAGACGTATTCCTCCATATTCACCAGATCTCAACCCTGATGAATTGGTGTGGGATGCGTTGAAATATCAGAAATTGTCCAATTTCTGCCCCAAGAGTTATGATGAACTGTATGAGATGGCAGAATTGGTAATGAATATGATGAAATCTGATCCTGAAAGTACGAGAAAAATAATAAGAGGGACGAAGCTGCCTTTACCATCAACAGTGGGAAACTAATAAGGTAAAGGAGAGTAGTAAGGCCACTTTCTATGTTTTCTAATCCATTATAATTTGGACGTAAGTACTCTGAATCAAGTTATGTCAAGGTGTTTTGTATACAGAAGTATTTACACCCTATCCTAAAGTTTCCGATCATTTAAGAGGAGAACGTACAAAATGATGGTTTCAGTAGGTTTTCACAACCATCGGTCAGTGTTAAAAGGCAATGATGGACATAATGAATCTGAAAAGAAACCGAACATAAAGATTATTGACAGGATGACTTCAAATTTCTGAAGGGCTGAAAGTTATGGAAAATAGATTTTTGCATGAAAGTGAGAAAGTAGTGTGATTAGATGTAAAAGCACTCTAATGAAAGCGAGCAAGATGCTAACGCGAAAATAGTGCACTTACAAAGTTAAAAAAGTTTAGAGTTGCTTATCTTTTACCCAAAAGAGAATGGGTACGTATTCAGTCATATGAATCAATCCATGTTGCACTGTAACCACCATCTGCAGAGCATGAAGTGCTGAAATGAGTGTCTATATTGGGTTCCATTGATGTGTCCTTCTGCATCACATACTTTGCATAACTTCCGGATGAATAAGAGTTTGCTCCAGATATGCATTCACCACCACTGTAATAAGTCAAAGAGTTTACAGTAAAACTGCTGAAATGAGGTAGGGCTGCTATAGTACCATAAAGGTCTGGTGTTTCGATAACGGAAAGGAAAAAGGTTGGACTCAGTGATTGTGTGACAAAGGTCTGATTTCCTGTTGACCCAATTTTATAACAGCAATTGTTAGATAAGTCATTAATCTGGGCGTGGAAAGTATTCCCTTTGTGGCTTAAGTAAATATATATATTATTACCAGGCTCTATATGGGCTTGCGAGCCATAATTTAACACAGTTTCACCGTATTTTACGCCACAATAATAATGCTCTTGAAACATGCATACATTCCCATTATATGGATTTTCAATAATACCTGCTTGCCACATATTGTCTCCAGAATGATCCGATGAAAGAGCAGCCCATATTGACATACATTGAGTTGCACTACCCGCTTGTGAAGAGAGGGAAACCGTCGGGACATGCACATATTCGGACACCCAGCAGATCTCTTTTCTTTGACCAAATGTATACCAAGGCATGTTGAAGAAACCGTAACCCGCCCAATTTTTGGTTGTATACTGATTAGAATTCATTACTTTTCCGTTAATACTCGTAAATTGGGTTACAGTAGTTCTCCCCTGAATCTGTGCCCGTCCATTGGTTGCACTGGTAGGTGCATTCTGCGTGACTATTCCTGCGAATCCTATCACTGAGATTGCTATAAAAAACATCACAACGATCAGTGACATGAACTTCTTTTTCAGATTATCATTCACCATGCAATATGATTAACTTAGTAGTATA
>JAJZAR010000128.1 GCA_021799315.1 Thermoplasmata archaeon
TATTGTGAACATTTGTTAGGTCCCCTAATTGGAGCCGTTATTGTCTTGTTGCATTTCAAGTTTTCTGAATCCAATCCGAACAAATTTTGCGTCTTATTTCCTATAAAGTATGCCCCTGCAAATCGCTGGGCAAGTTGAATTAGCCAGTAATTTGCGAACTGGATTAACAAAAAATTTCAGATATTTTTTCATTAAAAAAATGTTTTATGATAATGCACAATGATAGTGTAACGAAAGTGCTGTAAAATTGAAGAGGTCCTGCACAATCATTTAATAACAATAAATCAAATAGGACATTGATTGAATAGTAAACTCTGCGGGTGGTAAGCGTTCTGTGGAAGCTTATATGACTGATCAGGAGTCTCTGGAGGATAGAAACGCGAATAAACAGAGAAAGCGTATTGATCGTATGAATAGTTTCGTAGTTGACATAGAACTTATTGATAAAGAAACGGTTTCTACATATATTGCACTTGATGGAGATGTTAAGGAACCGTTCAAGTTTTTGATGACTCCTGAGGATTACAGTGAGTTCTTTAAGAAAGTACCATTGAAGACAGGGATAGCCATGAAACAGATCACATTCGGAAATCAGAAAGACTTGGTGGTGAAGATCATGCTGGATCAACTAGAATTCATTGAAAAAGTGTTCTTTCCTCAGGAAACGGAGATAAAGAAGATAGATTGAGATTCAGAGGACGGGAAACTCCTCATGTCCATACGCGATATTGATTATTATCTTGCCTCACTGCTATCATCGTACGTGGTGATATAAAATGATTTGAGAATAGTGACAGGTTGGCATCATTACAAACACTAAGGATTCTTCTTCAATAAAGAGGAGAGGACACACGTCAAATGAGGGTGCACAAACTGCTAGGTGGGCATTATCAATTGCAGTAGATACGTTCCTATTATTTAACAAAACCATAAGGGTATATTCTAATTCAATGCGGAACCGCAAGGGATCACGAAAGTTTGCTTATGTATCCACAATGAGGAGACTCACGAAGATGATTTTTCCATCCTTACTGAAAGGAAAGGGTGGAAATATGAAATTACAAGACCGACAGAGAGCAAGAATGGCCAAAGCTGGAGGAGGACTGAACTGTCCGGATCAACGAAATCTCCTGCATGGCTTAGTGAGACATGAGTCAAATCCATGAACTCTTGATTTTGAGTGCCAGTATGTGTTTTCGCTCTATTATCAGATTGCATCTTTGGATGATTATGCGTTTTTGCGAAAAGGCAGAGAAGAGATCTCTTACCCCAGTCTAAAGGACAAGTTCATAAAGAGGGTGAGATTAACCATGTAGTAGCTGAATGCTGATCTGAGAATTTACATGCGCGTATGGTTCACGTCTTTATCATGATGCCCTTCTCTAGGAATTGCTTCCATATCTTCCTGTTCCTGTCGTTTTCATATAACCTTTCCCGGAAGAGCCATATTGTTCTGACATCCGGTACCTTATCCGGATAATCAAGAAAGTTCATGAATCTTAAATTTGAATAGAGTTCCATCTCCATGGCTTCATCAACAAGACCGGGTAAGGATTGGTGACCATCGAATACAATCTCACGATTGTCGTAAATAGAGGGATATTAGAGCATCCGAGTTCCATAATGAAGTTCGTCAGTTGTTAAAAGGTAACACACCCTATTAAACCAAATCAGAAATGCATATGCACTCCTCCTTTGGAACCTAGCATGATCTTTCATTGCGACAATTTGTTTTACAAAATTTCATTTTCAAAGGTCATCAAACTTTTCGAAATTGCTCAACCTCAGTAGTTTCTGCAAAGGTAATCCGCATATTTTCAGCTTTCAGGGCAGGGAAATGCTTACCGTATCGTACAGTTACCGTATCATGTGAGAGGAAAAACACCATTTGGATGCAACTTTAATGCAATCATAATGCAAGCTTTCATTGCAAAAATGCAATGTTGATGCATCAAGGTTCCCTTTCCATTAATGCGAAAAATTAATATCCCAATACAGTATGAAAATCCATGTCTAATATAAAAAAGACAAGAGGCCAGTCCTATGACACAAAGAAATTGGAGGAGTTGATGGATGATGGTCTGACTCCTAAGGAGATTGCAGATGAACTCGGCACAAAGTCAGTGCAGAGCGTAAGGCATCGCATGGAAGCCATTCAGAAGGAGAGAGATGCCATCAGAACCTATAAAACCAGGCAAAGAATGAAAGAGAAGGAAGTGTATTCGGTGAACAGAGTCGGCCTTTTCCCTTACGTGGCGGACGAACTCAGTATCAAGGCTCTCAAGCACCTTCTCCCTTTATACAGTACCGGTCTTAGCATTGTTAATACCGGAACAGGCTATGTCATACTGATTGATCCGGAGACTTATTTGCCATCTGTCTGGAACGATTTCATATCACTCGAGATATACGGTCGTCTCTGTTCGAAGAAGGATCGCAGTGGTCAGATCAGGGTGATGAGCAATCCGTCATCTCATAAAGAGTTATCATGGGGGGAAATGATCCGCTCCCCTTTCATGGTAATAAGTCCGGATGATGATGAAAAGCTCCAGGCATTTCTCTACCCATACTTGGAGAAGGGAAAGATCATTTCCATGGAACTCAACACGATCACCCTCAAGGCAGATAAAAATCAAGAATACAACCTGAAATCAATGCAACTTGACGCTGACAAAAGCCCTTTGCATGTGCACATTGAATACAGCCCTCTGACAAAAACGGCGTTAGGATTCGTTCCTGTTAAACTTAATGAAAATGATCTGGAGTTAATCTCCAGAAAAACTTTGAATAATCTGGATACTCTGGTATTAAACGAATTCCTAAAATATGCGGACCAACTCGAAACGTTACACGCCCTATGTAAAACGTCAAGGCTTAGTGGGAACAATAACGGTGAGATTTTACAAGAGATTGTACGACTGATTCCGCAAATTACTGCACAATCCGAAAAAGTCCTTAATTGTGAAGTGGGAAGTAGAGAGAACATACAAGTCTTCATGACGCCAGAGATCAGGCAGAAGATTGAAGAGGAGATCCATAAGAATGCCGGTTATGTCAACGAAAGGGTCGATCGAGCCTACTCCTATGTATATGATTATTATAAAAAAGTTCGCATGTGATCAATGGGCTTCTTCCTCCATTTCATTCGATTTTGCTGTGACCTGTTTAGTTTTTCAGTTGTCGAAATAGGAAATGTCATTCTGCATTTCATTTCAATATATCATGGAGATAGGTTCCTCACTTATGAGCATATTCGGCAGTGCATACATTGCGTTTATTGCCTGATCGAAATCTCAATGATCCGTATCTTCCTTACACCAATGGTATAAGTCCATAATAGTGGATCCTTTATGATGATGCGCTGCTTTAATTCAGCGGACAGTTATAGAAGTGATAACACACACAGAAGCTTACAGGGAGAAGTTCTACAACTTTCTTTGTGTAAGAAAAGCATGTGCTGTTTCCTGTGGAAAAATACGGGGATGAATGGATCATGGAAAACGGCTCTCAAGAAAGACTGACAGCAAAGGATAGTTGCTCACAGATACCTGGACTCAAATAACCTGCACTTATGATACGGTAGCATCCGGATAAGACACTGGTCCTACCTAGAACCCCAAGGCAGAGAAATTCGGTACCATAGTACTACTCTGGTACGCATGTGTTTATTTACTACCATGGTAATACCATGGTATGACTAAAAATAAAACAGGAGAAAGAATCAGATCTACCAGGAAACTGTCCATATCCATCACAATGGAACTGGATAAGGCATTGGAGGCAATGTGTGCCAGAACCGGAGTCAATAAATCCAGAAGTATTGAGAATATGCTGAGAAACAACAGACTCATATCACAGTATATTGAGACATTGAATGCTGAAAAGTCTTTAGAGCAACATAAGGGTCCCTCCGCAGCCAGACCAGTTGTGGACTCCATGGTGGCGACTCCGGTATTCAACGTATCTCGACCTGTCGAACGGGAAAATATCAGGATGGGTAAGCATTCCGTTCCGGAGGGAGAAAAAGCTTCAGAATCATCTGGAGGCACGGCCGGTGCCTAATGGCAGATCAGGCAAAACCACAGAAGTGAAAAACCATTCTGACCCCGGACTGCATGGGTCTGTGTAACGATCATTAGCAGTCTGGAAAGGTTGGAAAAACGCATAGCAAATATTCACGGTGTTTAATTTCGATAAATAGTGAAAGTCTTTACAGAACAGGTCTCAAAATTCATTAAAGAGAAGAGGGATAGGCAGTGGCAGAAGAAAATTTTTGTTTTTTTTGCACTTTGAAGATGCACCCACAACTTTGCTCTTATCAGAAATAAAATCATTTTATACGATTCTGATTTTTCAAGACCCTTTTGATTACCTTGACCATAATTTGCTGATAGACTATGACCATAACAACATAACCCTAATGGATGGAAAAAGAGACCTGTATGTCATTAAAGATGAAAGTTCTGGTTTGCCTAACAAAAAAGCCATAAATTTCTTGGAGAAGAGGAATTTTGTTAATCCAGTTCGCAAATTACTGGCTAA
>JAJZAR010000011.1 GCA_021799315.1 Thermoplasmata archaeon
TTTGTTTGGATCTTCGCCGTACCCCTTTATTCCATCATCGGTTTCCAGTGTGACAATGAACCCTTCGTAGAAATCTGTGGAACCAAGAGATATCTTAAAAGGTTTTGTCATGGGCAAATTGATCTTCTTAAAATTTAGAGATTTAATCATTTCGGCTAATGATTAAGCAAGATATAAGGTTAATTGGAAGTTCTTAAGCTATTTATGCGTACAAAAATCACTCAGGGTTCAATGGGGGTTCTATGAGTTATAATCTATAAACTATTTTACTCTGATATGAATGTATTGCGTATGGTGACATTCGGACTTGAAAACCTTTCTGGCGCTTTTTCAGATAGAATGAAGGGAAAGAGAATAGGAATAATAACAAACAATGTTGTGCGGACAAAGAATCTTCAATCTTCACTGGAAATGATCAGATCGAAAATTGAGGCAAAGAGCTTTACACTGCTCACTCCAGAACATGGTTATTTTGGAGATGCTCAGGCGGGCATTGCTGTGGAATCTGGATGGGACGATACACTGAAGATGAATGTTGAAAGCCTTTATAGAGATCAGAAGAGTGGAAAAAGTTCCTCCAACAGTGACATTGATCATGAGATGAGGGAGAGAGATAGCGTGAAGGATGACTCAAAATATCCTCCTAAGGAAACCATGGATCAACTGGACTGCATAATCTGCGATATGCAGGATGTCGGCTGCAGAATTTACACAAATATAGCCACAATGGTTTACACCATGAGTGTATGCAGAGAAGAACAGGAGTTCATAGTTCTGGACAGGCCAAACCCCATAAATGGTGTGTCAATGGATGGCCCCATATTGAAGGAATCTCTGTTTTCTTTCATAGGAGCAATGCCATTGCCCATGAGGCATTCCCTGACAATGGGAGAACTGGCTAGATTTTTCAATGAATATCAGAATAAGAATAGAACAAATCTCTCCATAGTGCCTCTTAAGGATTGGAAAAGGACCATGTGGCTGGATCAAACAGGTATGCCATGGATATTGCCATCCCCAAACATGCCCTCACTTCAAATAGCGAATTTTTATCCTGGAACTGTGCTTATTGAAGGAACAAATCTTTCTGAGGGCAGAGGTACTACCTTGCCTTTCCAGGTACTTGGAGCCCCTTTCTTGGATGGAATAAAACTGAAAGAACATCTCAATAAGGAAAACGCAGGAGTGAAATGCATAGATTTCAGGTTCAGACCTACATTCTCCAAGCATGAAGGTAATTCCTGTGGAGGGGTGCTCGCTACCGTAACGGAAAGGGACAAATTTAAGCCCTATGAGTTTGCACTTTCTATCCTTTCCTATATGATCTCCAACCACGAGGATGAGTTTGCCTTTCATGATACGTACTTTGACAAAGCTGCGGGAGACGAGAATATAAGAAGAATGCTTCAGGAAGGAAAGAACCCCAGTGAAATTGAAGCCTCTTATGCCCCTAGAGTTCAGGCATTTAAAGAGTTAAAGGATGCAATTAAAATATACTAATCCACTGGGCTCTCCGTCAACTCCATGTTAGGCTCTTCAGAGGAGATAGAGACTCTGGCATTCAATGGGATGAGCATCTGTTCTATTCCATGACCAAAGGGGGCCTCCAAAACACTCAGTTTTTTTATCCTGAATGCAAAATCTCTTATCATATTGCTGATAAAGACCTGAGGATCATTTGAACCAGAAACTCCTCTGAACTGCCCGAACACATAACCTGCCACTGACCTCAAGATTGTGTGCTCAATGTTGAAAAATATCCGATCGATTTCCCTGTATGTTACTCCCGTATCCTCAAGGAAAAAGATCCTGCCTTCTGGGTCGGGCATGAATTCAGTGGAAAACAGGGAAGATGCCACAGTGAGATTTGTTCCCATGGATATGCCTTCTACCTTGCCTTTCCCCATAGCTCTCATAAGACGATCTTCACCTCTGAAATTCAGTGTGGATGTTTTGCCTTCAAGCATGCCCATAAAATGTGTAAACTCTGGACCGTAGACTATATCGAGATCTGAAGTGAGCATGGGCCCATGAAAGGTGATCATGTTAGATTTCTTATTTATTGCAAGATGGAGAGCGGTTATATCACTATATCCAACGAAAATTTTCGGATGATCTCTTATCTGATCGTAATCAAGAAGATCAAGAACATGAATGGCTGCATGGCCTCCAGTTGAGCAATATACTGCACTCACACCAGGATCTGTGAAGGCATCCATCAATTCCTTTGCCCGTTCTTCTGCAGAAACTGTGAATTCCTGATTTCTATACGCTGCCTTTGTGGCAGCCCCTAAGGATATTTTATAACCCAGGGCCCTTAATCTATTGATGCCTTTGGATAGATTTACCATGTCAGCACTACTCGATGGCGATACAATCCTTATTTCTTGCCCATTTCTCAGGGCAGCCGGCTTTATTCTCTCCATGATCTCTCCTTCTTTGCAATGAGATACTGATATAAATTAACTTACCAGAACAGGTTATTGAAATTTAGATCAACTTCATAAGAGTGGAAATCTGTATTTTTGTGGCTTCAACTCTATGGTTTCAAAAAATGAGGGAAAAGGATAGTGATTCTCTACTCACAAGAACTATGATTTCTACATTTATCCGTTTCAGTTACAGGATGTCGATGTTTTAAGATAAATGGTTGTTCTGGTCCATTGTCATTTATATGGCAATATTCCCTTGCCTTTTTTATAGACCGGAAATAGCCAAGAAAACTAATTATGGCCACTTCAAATCTTTGTCACGCAAGCATTCTCTCGTTTGACATCAATTTTATAACCACCACTAAAATCACAACAAATACTGCAAAAACAATGATAGAGAATAAACCTCCTACCAAGTCTATGTCATTGGCGAATAAACCAGATTCAACGCCAACGAATAAAAAAATAAGAGAGGGAATAATTCCTATGACCGAACCTATTCCTCCTGGGGAATTTACTCCAACATATCTTTTAGACAGTGATGACCAAGTTAGCATTGCAAGGACAGAGATCTGAGATATAAAGTATGAGACGGGAAGCGCGTAAACTATGAAAAGCTTAAGGAATGCCGGCAGGAGTAGAGGCGCCTTAAGTTTGAGTATGATGTATATAATTGCAAAATCGACCCCGAGTAATAAAGATACTATTAAGGCAGAGATTATGGCGTAGGATAGAAATATATCCCTGATCTTGATTCTTCTGGTCGCGATGAGGTACTCATAAAACCCATTTGATCGATCGGAGGAAAACAGATACGCAACCCCTATACTTCCGACACTAACAAACAAAGGTAAAATTGCAGGAATTAAGGATGCGATAATAGGAATGCCTGAAACATCTGCCTGGCGTCCTATTGAATTCGAAAAGACGAATGACATGACAATGGGCAAAATCATCCCGATTATGAGGTAAAGCAAGCCATAAACTGATGTGAAAGTTCTATACAAATTGAGGCGCACCAGTAACGCCATTCCAGATTTTGTTTCACTCTTTGCTATCATCATAAAACCTCTCCAGCGGATTGCTTATATCCTTGACTTCGTATATCTTGGCCCCTGCAGTAGTTAATCGTGAAACCAGATCTGCGGCTTCTTCTTTGGATTTCAGATCAAAAACGTAGTAATTTCCATCTCTCTTAAAATCGGAGGCTACTTCCTCTATGCCTGTTCCCCTGATTCCTATTCGATAATTGCCAGATGAAAGTCCGCCAATATCGCCCACATACAGAATTTTTCCCTCGTTTATAGCTATAATTTCAGACCCAATATCGGTGGCTTCATAAAGATTATGAGATGAATATAGGATTATACGGTCTTTAGATTCCTGCTTCATGAATTCCCTTATCTCTGATGATATCTTTGGGTCCAGTCCAGAAGTTGGTTCATCAAGGATCATGACCTCCTTATTTCCAAGAAGACTCTTTGCGAGAGATACTCTCCTTCTCTGTCCCTGGCTCAGGTTCTGGTAACTCTTTGCAAGCATATTTTTCATTCCAAATCTTTCAATTAGCTCATTTATAGAATCATCCCCTACCCCCTCGATTCTTCCAAAGAATTTGAGGGCAGATCCAACATTCATTCCAATTGGAATGGCATCTCTGTGGCCAAGGAATGCTATTCTTACATCTGATTTCTCGAGATCAACGTCGTTATATTTTATTGTGCCAGAATAGGGTTTGAGCATTCCGGTAAGTGATCTGAACAGGGTGGTCTTTCCAGCTCCGTTTTTTCCAAGTACCACATAGATTCCTGGCTTGGAGATTTCGAATGTGAGATTGTGGAGAATTTCCTTACCTGAATATCCTGTCGAAAATTGATTTGCACTTATTTTCATTTGTTTACCTTTTACTTTTTTTATTTCATAATTAACGTAGATTAAATATTCATAAAATTGTGTGGGCCGGTCCGATTTCCGGAAATAAGTTTAACTTATGGTTTCTCCTCTTCCTCTTCAGCAACGGGATACTCAGACCTTCTAGCTTTATTTCCACAATGAGGGCACTTTATTACACCCATACCCGGAGGTGACCAACCAAACCCTGCGTTCTTTATATCCATTTTCGGCCTATCAAATTTTTGCCCACATTTGGGACAGACAATCTGAGTCTTCATGATTATAGAATATATCACTTAAATATATATTTTTTGAATGCCCAATTTTTTTAATATGTCTTATCCTCATTTACAATAAGAATCCAATACAAATTAACTTACAACATTACCATATTTTGATAGGGTAATCCTCTTATATGAAATTCTGCCTTAATGTAATCAATAATATTATTATCATGGTATTTCGACTCTGGGTAGTTCGGATAAATGGTATGAAAGTGATGAAAACAGATTGGATGTGTCTAAAGTGAATTGGAACAGACTCACGCATGTGCCATCTCTCCAGGAACCTGTACAGCTGGATTAACTACATTCTCTGGAATTAGTTCCTGAATGATGAGACCATAAGCTTATAAAAATAGAATTACTTCACAAACATGTGCGAAGAATGCTTCGACGATACCAGTTGTGAATGTAGTGTTTGCATTGAATTCAGACATCAGCAGGCATGCCCATCCTGTGGCCACCTGATTATGCTGGATTGTTGCCAGGGATACTGATTTTTCTCAAAACGCCTTTCAATGTGCAGGAAAACTCAGGAAACAATCATAAGTTAAATAAAGTATGGGTTATTTCCTATGCTGAGCAGAGGTTGTCGAGATTGGTCAAAGGCGCCAGATTGAGGGTCTGGTTCCGTAGGGATACGAGGGTTCAAATCCCTCCCTCTGCATATTTATAAAAACTCTCTGTGGAAGAATAACCGAGTCTTTTTCATGTTTCTGAGGACTTTAGGAATCTGACTAAATTCGTAGAATATTGATGTAAATTTCCATTTTATGAATATGTTCTAATGGTCCAAACAGTTGAACTCTAAAGTTGTTTAGAGTACTGGTTTACCCAATCATATATTTTATGTCGTTTGTGTCAGATGGATACGTGAACGGAGTAGAAATCAGTGTTTTCAAATCTATTTTTAACCTTATTGCAAGAGAGAAGATATTTATGGTTTCTTCGGAATTCTCTCCAAGAATGTGTGCACCTAGGACCTTGTCAGAGTCCTCATCCAATATAACCTTATAGTAAGATCTGGGAATTTGTCTTCTCCGAGAATTATACCATGATGTCATTTCACCTTTCTTTATGATGACCTTGATGCCTTTCTTCGACGCTTCCTCTTCTGTGATTCCCACCATTGCAAATGGAGGAGAAGAGAATACTGCAGTGGGAACGCCAGTATAATCAGCTTTTACAGTGTTTCCGTGCAGTAAGTTTTCTGCTGCAACATTTCCTTCCATTACTGCGATTGGCGTCAACTTTGGCCCTGCAGTATCCGCAGAATCACCTGCTGCATAAACCCTTGAATTGGTTAAACTCTGGAAATACTCATTCACTACTACCCCATTTCTTGACCATTTTACATTCGCTTTATTCAGTCCCATATCAGAATCAAATTCTCTGCCTGCGCCATGCACCACAGCATCTGTGTGAAGGATTTCCTCATTTTCTCCCTTTATGATTTTTATTTTGAATCCATCCTTGGTTTTCTTTATCTCTTTCACCTGATTTTTTGTCAAAATTTCAATACCTGAATCCCTCAACATACCTGTAAGATTTTCAACCATTTCTCTGTCAAATTTTGCAAGTATTCTATCAGAGTGCTGTATTATTGTTACCTCAGAACCGGCCTTTCTAGCTATACTGGCGAATTCCACGGAGATGTATCCTCCACCTATAAACACCAACTTCTTTGGTAACTGAGGAAGGTTTAGAAACTCCTCGTTATCCATAAGATAATCGGATCCTGAAAAAGCTAAGTTAGCAGCTTTAACCCCAGAAGAGATTAGGAATTTTTCTGCTTCCAGTTGTTTACCATTAACTTCCAGTTTATCCGGGCTGATAAAACTTGCTTTTCCATGGAATACTTCAATACCACTCTTCATAAGGCTTTCCTCTATCCCTCTGGACATTGATTCTGTGAATGAACGCTTGAACTTCATAATGTCACTCCAGTCAATATAACCACTCAAGTGAGATATTCCATGCCCCTGAAGTCGTTTGGCAGATTCAAGGGAATCCGTAACGCCAACAAGCACCTTCTTGGGATCACAACCTCTCAGTGCACATGTGCCCCCTATAGGTTTCTGATCAATAATTGCAACCTTCTTTCCGTCTCCACTAGCCTTAAATGCTACTGTTGTTGCGGCCGAACCCGAACCTATTATTACAAGGTCAAACTTTAAATTCATCCCTATCACCTCTATGTTGGATCTATATATTCATTGTTGGCGATTAACTTATGCTTTTCTCCATAAGTAGAACGTTATTACTCAAAACAAATTTCTATAGAAAGTGTCCTGTTAAAAATTACCAGTAAAATATAGGGTAATTTCATTCAGGCTTCGGCTTCAATTGATTTTATAAATCTAAATGTACTCATATTATTTTTATACCACTTCTGATCCCACTGAACTAACTGGCGACATGTGTGCTTGATATACAATATATTTCCATTGGATAGCCGGATAAAATGCTATTCCCGCATATTTTTTATTCATAATTTGAATTTCAAAATATTCAGATGCGTGACGACCCTATAAAAACATTATTCGAACGCATTTGAATTTGCTGGGAATCGACCACAGTGCTAAATATTTTATAGAAAAAAAATCATCTTTGCTGTAACATGAATATACCAACTTAATATTCTTCCACTTCTGGGTTTGAATACACATTGATTTTATTTTGCAATCTTCTTCTTTAACTGTTCAATCTCATACTGTATATTCTTGTCCAGAGGATTCTTCTTTGCTTTGGCTTCCAGTTCTACCAGTTTATCCTCAAGGCTCTTTTTCTTTCTTGTTAAATCTCTTTTGCCCAGACCCATTTTTAACCATAGGTTGAATAGATATAAATATTTTCAAATAAAATCTTCACATTCAGTCTTTAAACTTGTATGTTTCAACTCCAGAAACAT
Source organism: Thermoplasmata archaeon (assembly GCA_021799315.1). GTDB lineage: Archaea > Thermoplasmatota > Thermoplasmata > Thermoplasmatales > Thermoplasmataceae > Cuniculiplasma. The sequence goes on from JAJZAR010000011.1 coordinate 7,518, forward strand.
CTGTTTTCAGCCTAAAAACAGAACCACCCATATCAGACACGTTTGGAGTCTGTGCATCTGTCAATTTAGCCGAGGAAACAAAAAGCTCATCAAGGTCCTTCCCACCAAACACACATGATGTTACGTTTGTTGCAGGCAGTTTTATGCTTTGCAATTTCTTACCTGTATCAGGGTTCCATTGTGATACCTGGTGCCCTGCCCAATGGCAGACCCATAACATGCCTTCAGAGTCCATATTCATGCCATCTGGATACCCATCCTCATGGCTCATGTCTGCTGCAACTTTTCCATTCGTCAAATGGCAATCTTCGTCAAAATCGTAAACCATAACCTTCCTTGTGGGTGTATCTATATGATAGAACTTTTTCTTTTCGTTGTTCCATGCGAGACCATTGGAAATTGTGAAATGATCGAGCACCTTCTTAAGATCTCCATCGTGGGTATAAACATAAAGTGCACCTGTCGGTGATTTTTCATTCATGTCCATTGTTCCTGCCCAGTAATTTCCAAAGGGATCCACTTTTCCATCGTTAAATCTGTTAGATTGTATGTCTTTTTCGACTTCCCCCAGAAGTTCTTCATCTCCGTTGGTTGGATCTATTCTGTAATATCCGTGCCCAATAGTTGCATACAACTTTCCGCTTCTAGACGGTACCAGAGACGATATCATGCCCTTTGTTTTCAAAGTTTCAATCTTTTTTCCTCCCAGTCTGAGGCTGGAAAAATGCATTCCCTTGATATCTATCCAGTAAACTGTTTGATTTCTGGAGTCCCAAGTGGGACCTTCACCTAAAATTTCTGTTTTTTCAGTGATTAGTTCATACTGGTCCATTATTTGTCATATCAAACAACCTATTATAATTCTACGTGTGATCGCCCCTATCCATTTTCACAATTGAGTTAAGCCTTTATTCTTTACTTTATTCCGGAATATCTTTTCTGCCTTCATTAGAGACGGTATAAAATCTGAAATCCAATAAATACACTTTGTTGAAAGAAAAGAGTATTTATGCAAATATACATAATGGCTAACATGGAAGTCAGGAACTACAACATAGAAATTGATTATAACCACACAGATCATACATACAATGGAAAGGTGAAGATTGCTGTAACTGGAAAGGAGAAAAACATTCTTCTTAATTCAGATAATCATAACATAAAGAGTGTTTTACTAAATGGGAAAGAAGTTAAATTCACACAGGGGAGAAGGCACGATGAGATCATCATAAATGAAGAATTGAAGGGTGATTCTGAGATTAACATAAGCTTCAGCGCAACTCTTAATAAAAGCCTTACGGGCCTGTATCTTGCAAAAAGTTCTGATGGATCGGAAATGGCCACGACACAGTTTGAATCCATTGGCGCCAGAAAAGCCTTTCCCTGTTTTGATGAACCAAAATTGAAAGCTACCTTTGATCTGTCCATAACATGCTCAAAGGATCTTGATGTCATTTCAAATATGGAACCAAAGGATATAAGAGAAAAGGATAACAAAAAAACTGTTCAGTTCCATACAACGCCAAAAATGTCAACTTACCTTCTGTACATGGGCATAGGCAAATTTGAAACCAGAGAAAGTAAATACGGAAATGTCAAGCTTTATCTTTCAGGTCTTAAGGGCAACCTGGATACCACAGACTTTCCTCTTGAAATAGCTGCGAAGTGCCTTGAATTTTTCAACAAGTATTTCGGCATAGAATATGCTCTTCCAAAAATGCATCTGATTTCCGTCCCTGAATTTGCTGCAGGAGCCATGGAAAACTGGGGCGCCATAACCTTCAGAGAAACCGCGATCTTGGTGAATAAGAGCACAAGCGGAATCACAAGAAAAAGGGTTGCTGCAGTGATTGCACACGAAATAGCTCACCAGTGGTTTGGAGACCTTGTCACAATGGAATGGTGGAACGATCTGTGGCTGAACGAAAGTTTTGCCACATTTATGATGTATAAGGTCATAGATGAGTATTACCCGGAATGGAAGGCTACGGGTGATATGTTGCTCACTAGAGCCAGAGGTGCGTTCCATGATGATTCACTTGAAAGTACTCATCCCATAGAAGCCAATGTTAAGGAGCCTGAGGAGATTGAACAGATATTTGACCAGATCAGCTACGGTAAAGGCGGAATGATTCTCAGAATGATTGAATCCTATGCAGGCAAAGAGGCTTTCAGACAGGGGTTGCATAATTATCTTACAAAGTTTTCCTACGCCAACGCAAGGGGACAGGATCTGTGGAAGAGCATTGCAGAGGCTTCAGGGAAACCCGTTGACAAAATAATGGAATCATGGGTCAAAAGAGAAGGGTATCCATTTATAGAAGCCACATTCTCAGGAGACAGTGTGAAGTTGCGCCAGGAAAAATTTATGCTTTCCGGTGCAAGAAAAGAGGGAATGTGGCCCATTCCACTTACTGTTCTCAGGGACAGCGGGAAAGAATCCCAGTTAATGGAAGAGTCGGAAATAACCATCGAAAGGAAAGGTTTTATAAAATTGAATATAGAGGATACAGGCTTCTACAGAGTGCTTTATCCCAGGGAGTTTTACGATGGTTTGTCAAACATCATGAGCAAAGTGGATTATAAGGATCTGATTAACATAATGTCCGATATTTATGCTTTCCTTATTGCAGGAAAGACCGATCTGAATACATACCTGAATACCGTGGAGAAAATGATTCCCTGTGAAGAACTGAATGTTGTAACACAGATTTCCAATGACTTGACTGAACTGAGAAGCATACTTCCTGAGAATGAGAAACTGAAAAATGTGTTCCTTCAATTCCATGAGAAACAGGCCAACAGGCTTGAAAATATGAAGGAACTGGATATGAACAATTCCATCCTATATGGAGTCATAATGAGGAGGCTTGTTGAGGTGAATAAAACCAGAGCCGATCAGCTGGCGTCCAGATTCAGAGACCTTGAATCAGAAAAACCAGATATGAGGGAAGCTGTGGCCTTTGCATATTCCAAAGAAGTGGGAAACTATGAAGAAATGAGAGAAAAACTGTTTTCTGTGAAAAGTGATGAGGACAGGGTCAAAATTTTGGTTGCCATTGGTCATCTAAGAGGCGAGCACACCTACGAGTCAATGGTGGATCTTATTGATAGCGGAAAAGTCAAGAAGCAGGATGTGGCATCCTATTTTACATCATTCGGTTCCTATGCCGGAAACAGGGAGCTGGCATTTGCAAAATTCCAGGAAATGGTTGAAAAATTGCTGGACTTCTTCAGTGGTTCTGGAACAGCTTCAAACCTTGTATTCGCTCTCACGCCTCTTGTGGGACTGGGGAGAGAGGAGAAAATGGAAGCACTTCTTCATAGAATAAGCAATTCAAAGATTGAGGTGGGAATCAGGAAAGGTCTGGAAAAGCTCATGATCAACAAGAGGACAGTTCAGAGATTGCAATAAAGAGGTGTTGAGGAATGGCGAATGGACCAACTAGGAGCCAGATTAATTTCATAAACAAACTTACGGAATCAGATGCAGGTAGACTGGAGGAATCAGAAAACTTTCTCAAACATCTGGGCAAAGGAAGTGTATCAGAACTCACAGTACCTGAGGCTTCTTCACTTATAGATAAGCTGAAAAAAATACATGTTGCCGGAGATGAAATGAGCAGATCTGGGCCAACAGATAAACAGATAAAATTCATTGGGAACCTTCAGGATTCTGAAGAAAGAATAAAATATACAACCAAGTTCCTTTCTGGAATTAACAAGAAAAACTACTCAGAATTGACCTTGAGCGAAGCTTCCTCACTTATTGACGGTCTAATGGGAATGAAAGGATCTGGATCAGCGAATACATCCAGAGATTTCAATGTCACTCCAAAGCAGGTAAATTTTATTAAAAGTTTACAGACCTCAGAACGAGAAACAAAAATCTCCAGTGAGTTTCTTACAAGCCTTGGAAAAAAGAGTGTGGAGGAGCTGACCAGAACAGAAGCAAGCAAACTTATTGAAAAGCTTAAGAAATAATTTCTTTTTGATATCAAGCCATATGCCTTCTCTCCAGTGCCCTAACATGCAGCCTGCGGGATATTTCAATAAATGGCCTGATGAGTAATTCAGCACTTCCCGCAATGAACAGATACACGCCAAATACCTCGTTTCCATTGGGTAAAAATTCAATACTCCCCAGAAGAAATTCAACACCTACCAGAACATCGTTTGCGATGGAAAGGTATCCATAATAGGATGAAACTCTCTCTTTTCTTGCCTTTGCTTTTTCAAATTTACTCAGAGCGGAAGCGAAATGGTTTTTGCTGATTATTTTTCTGTAATTTAACAACAAAAACAACAGTTTTCCATCTTCTATTAGGCTGTAAGCACCATCCACCAGTCTGATCCTAGTATAATCCGAGAGGGATGAAATGTATGAGTAGCCTCCATTTCCATATAATCCTCTCTTAAGTATGAGCAGCAACTCCAGAAACCATGGTTCTTTTGCAAATTTACTGAAGTCATCTATCTCTCCGATTCTCTTGATGTGCTTATCCAGAAACTCCTTTACCCTCTTATCCACCAGAAATTCTTTGTTGAGTACAGCAGATATGATTGCTCTTTCTCCTGGTTTCCAGTTAGGTTTTTCTCCATCGTAATACAGCTTGTTTGAGAGAATCATTTCAACAAGAGCCGGCTCCATTCTGGCCAGAAGAGCTACATTGAAACATAGATTTTCCTTTGAAAGGTTGTCTAAAATTAGTTCCATATTGTCATCTTCCAGTTCTATTGATCCTTCTGGAAAATATACGAAAGCATCTTTGTCATTGCTATCTTCAATATATCCATCATTTACCAGGGATTTCCTCACTTCTGTTCCGTCTTCGCCTGTTAGAATTCTGAAGCTATCTAACATATCTCCCCATGTGACCTCAGAATTGTATTCCCCACCATGAACAAGTCGGGATAAATAAATAAAAGTGCTTCTCTTATCCATGTAACATTATTTTTCTGTGTTACTTCACTTTTTTTATGAAAAGTGTTGCCATTCATCAGTAAATGGTTGAAAGAATAATTGTGCAAATTCCATTCCTTTGCCTGCCGTTTTCCAGATAAACTTTCAAATTGAAATTTAATTTTGACTCAATGACAATGACTTATGAAAAGTCAGTCGTCTATTTCCACTAACTTATTTCTAGATGTAAAGCCTGATAGTATTTTCACACTTGTGGAAGGGATGCCATAGTATCTTGAAATTTGCTTCATCACATCAATGTTGGCCTTATTCATTTCCCTCGGTTCCATTGTGTAAACCCTTATAAAATCGGTTTCCTCTATAATTCTATCCTTACCATGGGACACTTTGACTTTCAAACGCTTCACCATTTTGCTTCCTCTTTCAATTGAGGTTCTAACAGAGTGCGGTACCTCCATTTACCTCACAATATGTGTATTAATAATGAAAATAACATCAAGGTATTAGCTTTTTGTGAGAGCCAAACATTTACTCACAGCATTGTTGATTTAGGAAAAATACTAAGATTTAACTTAACACCATTTATTGACCGCCATAGTATCTGTTCCGTTAAGCTGAATTATTTTCAAGCTCCAAATAGTACAATGATCACTATAATTGCAATGACTGAACAGGCTGAAAGAAGTGTGGCCAATCTGTGCCTTCCACTGAATAGGGCAAGAAAAGATCCAAGTATTCCAATAATAATTAAGGGAGCAGCAATTGCTCCGGAAATACCCTTTTCTAATCCAAATTGCGGAATCTGACGTATGAAAAAATATGAAAGATAGGTGACAAGAATGCCTATAAAAAGCATTGTTATGGAGAATATGAAAAGTGGTGAAACACGGTTTTTCTCAGACAGCTTTTCCTTTTTAATCTCCTCAATTCTATCATCTTCTGTTACCTCCCTTATCTGTTCTATGTATCTCCAGGGCAGGAACACTTTGTTTTCATTATATGCAACCATGATACCCATGTCATCATAGCTTAGAAGAGTGCAAACCATTCTGGACATGTTTCCTTCGTAAACAACGGTAACCGTAGTATTTATAAAACGCTCTATTGCCAACAGCGTTATATTTTTATTACAATATTAAGACTTTCTTTAATAAAAAAATAATGCTCAACTGAAAAGTAGTTAATTACTAATCCTCTGGGAACGTATTTTTTATCCATTGAGTTAAGTTGTTCATGAGAGATTCGAAATGTTCTCCAAGATCATACATGTTTTTAATACTTAAAGAGTGAAGAATGGCCCCTACATGATCTGAAAGAACATCAATGTCAATATTGTTTGACCGTTGCCATGCCTCTGAAAGAAAATGATTTTTTATTGAAAGGCTCATAAGAGCCTCTGAGAGCAGGGGGTTCCTATGCCTTATTTCCCCTGCTTTCTCCCTGAGTTTTCTTGATAGAATTTCCTCTTTGATTTCCTGAATGCCCACTACTTATCGCACTTTCCATCAGGGCAGGCAGGATCAAATGTTGCTTCCAGCTTAAGATAGTGTGTGTCCACTGTTTTCTTTCTTTCCTTGCCCTCAGTAGTCATCTTTTCTATCACTGCCTGTTTCTCTTCTACCTCCTCTTTCGGCTTTGCAGATGATGTTCCAGAATACAGAACCTGTTCCGTTTTGCTTCTGTCCCTGTATACAGTAATTCCCTTGCAGTGAAGGTCCTTCGCAAGTCTGTATGCTTTTCCAATATCATCCGGTGTTGCGTCATGTGGAAGATTTATTGTCTTTGAAACTCCTGAATCACAGTATTTCTGGAATGTGGCCTGCATCAAGACATGCCATTCAGGATCTATTTCATGAGATGTCCTGAATAGCCTCTTAACACTTTCCGGAAGATCTATCTTGGATAGATTGCCTGTAAGTGCGACCTCCTGCATCAATTTCTCTGAGTAGAGATTCTTGCTCTTAGTTATCTCCTCAAATAGCGGGTTGACTTCTATCAACTCCTGACCATTCAGTACATGTCTCATGAATGCAATGGCAAACAGAGGTTCTATGGATGAGGAACATCCAGCAATTATGGAAATTGTTCCTGTTGGTGCAATAGTTGTTGTTGTGGAATTTCTCATAAGCAGGTCTTCTCTTTCATAGTCAGAGCCATACCAACCCGGGAACACGCCTCTCTCCAGGGCAAGCCTGTGTGATTCTGCATGGGACTCCTTATCCAGAAAGCTCATCACTTCTTCTGCAACCTTAAGAGCTCTTTCGCTATCATAGGGTATATTCATCAATATCAACATATCAGCGAACCCCATGATGCCAAGGCCAATCTTCCTCGTCTTCCTTGTCATTTCTTTTATTTCCTTTACAGGGAAGTTATTTGCATCGACAACGTTGTCAAGGAATTTTGTTGAAAGATGAATAATATTTCGTAACCTGTCCCATTCTATATTGCCATCTTTTACGAATTTTGCAAGATTTATGGATCCAAGATTACAGGATTCATATGGCATGAGTGGTTGTTCACCGCATGGGTTCGTGGCCTCTATATCAGCTATATTCTTCACTGGGTTTGCTCTGTTTATTTCATCGAGAAATATAAGCCCGGGGTCCGCAGTTTGCCATGCATGTGTTATAATTGAATCCCACATTGTTCTGGCTTTCAGTCTTGAGACAACCTTTCCAGACTTTGGGTTTTTTAAATCTATATATCCATCACTGTCCAATTTTTCAAAGAACTCGTCTTCCATTCCCACAGAAATGTTGAAATTTTTGAGAATAGTGTTTTCTGAGTCTTTGCTAGTTATGAATTCCATTATATCAGGGTGATTATATTTGAGAATGCCCATGTTGGCTCCTCTCCTCTTTCCCCCCTGCTTTATTACCTCTGTTGTTGTGTCGAAAATTTTCATGAACGATACTGGTCCTGAAGCAACACCCTTTGTTGAACCAACAATATCATCCTTGTTTCTTAATCTTGAGAAGGAAAATCCTGTTCCTCCACCAGATTTATGTATTTCTGCAGTGTGTTTTACAGCTTCGAAAATTTCTTCTATGCTGTCACCAACAGGTAAAACAAAACATGCTGATAACTGCCCGAGTCTCAACCCTGCATTCATCATTGTTGGTGAATTTGGGACGTATTCCAGGCTTCGCATCATAGAGTGAAACTCCTCAATTGTTTGTTCAGCACCTGTTGGTTTTGTATAAATGAAGTCCATAAATTGCCCAAAGGTTCCATTTATTACGCCTTCCTGTTCCAACTCTTTGAAACCTCTTTCCAGAACTTCAATTTGAGTTGGTAGGAGATTGGATGACTTTTTTCCGTTTTCTGGAAGTTTTCCTGTTTTCTGATACTTTATGTAATCATACAGGGCATCTATAATACCAACATGATTCGCCACTCTCCAGAACATCTGATCTGGCGTTTCTATAATTTTCCCTTCTTCATCTTTTATAAGATATCTGGCTTCAAGTACTTTAACTGCATTCAATGTCAGCTTTAAATCATCCTTTACTCCAAGCCTTTCTTTCTCTTCTCTAATATATCTTCTTTTTTCTCTGTAAAGAATGTATGCCTTTGCAACATCATTAAATTTCTTCCCGTTGAGAGTTGTCTCCATCAGAACAGATTCCACTCTATCCTGAATATCCTCCACAGTTGGAACAGACTTTGATGAGGAAAGACTTTCTACAACCTTTTTGGCTAAAATATCAGCTTCCTGCATATTACCATATTTTAAGGAAAGCATAGCCTTGTATATAGCTCGTGATATCTTAGTTTCGTCGAAAGGGACTGTTTTTCCATCCCTCTTTTTTATAGATTTAATTCCGGACGCATTTGCCATTATATATGATATTTTTCTTTTATTTACATATACCGATCATTAAATTGGTAATTAATGTGATAACGTTTAACACAAATAAAATCTATAAAAGAAAATGAAGAATTCAAATTGGAAATGGATAAATTTTTCATATCATATGTAATACTGTATTATGCCTGTAATTGATAAACAGATGAAAATGAAACTTCAGGGAGAACTGGCATTCATAAATGAAAGATTAGAGCAGATCAAACAGAACAGGGATCAGCAGGGCTTTTATAATTATGAACTCGAATTATGGCTGAAGAGAAAGTCTGAGATTTTGACCCAACTGCATTAAAGGGTGAGAGGGGTATATTTCAAGTGGAACTCATGGAAGCAATCTGGGCTTGGAGACAATAGATGAAACCTTACCTCTTCTCGTTTCTATCTTAACGTCAGTTCCTACTTTTTGATATTTTTTAGAAATATATCCGAGGCCTATCCCTTTTTTAAGAGATGGAGATAATGTTCCACTTGTTATCTCTCCTATCTCTTCTCCCTCATTGTTGAAAATTTTGTTTCCAGTTCTTGGGAATGCATTTTTTTCATTAACAATAAAACCACGAAAAATGCATTCATTATTTCTATTCATAAGTGCGTTCTTACCTATGAATTCAGTTTCATTATTCACTATAAAAGATATAGACGCTTCATATGGGTTTCTATTTTCATTAAAATCCTGGCCGGAAAGTAACATTCCCTTTTCCATTCTCAGTGTGTCTCTGGATCCAAGTCCACATGGTCCATAACCAATCTTTTTTATGGACTTTAACAATTCATTCCATAATTTTACAACTTTATCATTCTCTATAATTATTTCGCAGCCTTTCTCTCCAGTATATCCTGTTCCAGAAACAATCCTATTTTCGCTTTCGAAAAATTTAAAAGATTCTGGAAAATTAATATCAATATCATTCAATATTTCTTCACTTTTCTTACCCTGAACAGCTATGCAAGACAGATCATCAGATTTATCTTCTACTTTAGTGTCTCCAATTTTATTTTTAGCAATGTGATTATATATTCTACTTATCATTGATGCATTTGGCACGCAGAGAAATTTTTTCTTATTAAATTTATAAATAATAGTATCATCAATTATATTCCCATTTTCATTGAGAAAAGCTGAATATACACAATCACCATCTTTCATCAATCTTATATCTGTTGGAACCAGATGCAATAATGTCTTTTCTGCATCTTCACCCTCAATGAATATATCTCCCATGTGAGATACATCAAACATACCGCAACCCTCTCTAACATAATTATGCTCTTTGATTATGGAATCATAGTAAAGTGGCATCATCCATCCATGGAAATCAACCATATTGGCCCCCAATCTCACATGCTCATCATACAATTTTGTTTTTCTCACACTATCTGCCATATCTATCTATACCTCCAGTGGAAATGGTCCCCTCTCCCTCTTTACCATATCAATAAAATACTCATGAATTTTTGTATTATTCGTGAGTTCTGGATGGAATGTTAATCCCAATACATTTTTATCTCTTACAAAAACAGGCTCCTTCTCTAAACTGGCCATAATTTCACAATTTTTAGCATTTTTTATTCTTGGAGCTCTGATAAACACAGCTTCAAATTCTCCTATATCTTTCACTTCAATGATCTTTGAAAATGAATCTTTCTGCCTACCATACCCGTTCCTCTGTATTTCAACATCAATTAAATTCATTCCTTTAACTCTATCATCATTTGTTTCCCTGCTTATCAGAATCAGGCCTGCACATGTACCCATAAGAGGTACTCCGTCCCTTACCATTCCTTTTATTTCATCTATAAGGTCGTTTTCTTTCATGAGTTTGTATATTGTTGTACTTTCCCCTCCAGGAATAATGATACCCGAGACTTTTTTCAGATCACTCGTCGTCTTTATCTTTTTTATCTGATTTTTTCTTACATGAGCTATCTTTCTCAGAATGTTGATATGTTCTTCAACATCGCCCTGATACCCAATAACTCCTATCTCCATAATATGTCAGTTATAACGACTAATTAGACTTTCATGTATTAACCATATTAAATTGATATCTTTCAATTATCACTTGATGTTAGATCACTTATCAGAGCCAAATGGAAGTTGAACCATATCTATTATGAATGAAGTATAACTTATGCGCCCTTCCAGTTCTATAAATAGAGCTCGGCGAGATTTAATTTCATAATACTGATATTTCACAGTAAATCCAAAAATTTTTAGGAATGATTACTATGTAATAAAAATAAATGATTACAGATAACACATCCAGTATGAAAAGACGAGGAGCTATTAGAATAGGAAAATTTTTTCTTATTTTCTTTTTGCTAGAATTAATTGTCTACAGTGTTATTTCTTCATTGCATATTTCAGATCCAACTCTCCTTAACACATTCAATAATGAGAGAAATAGCATAACTTCAGAAGGATTTTTAGTGATGTCATTCTCTATATTCAAAAATAATTTTACCATAGCATCAATCGAAGCCATACCGGTCATAGGGCCATTCCTTTTTGGGATTTCATCCTTTGATACAGCTCTCATACTCGCGATTGAGGGGACATCCAGTGGAGTCTCAGGGTTTTTATATCTTCTATCACTTTTCCTTTTGCCTGACACATGGCTTGAAATTCCATCTTATGCCATTTCCACAAGTATCGGTACATATTTCCTGTACAGGTTATTTACAAAGAGGGATCAGATACGACAGACGATCTTGAAATCGTTTTTGCTCTACGGTTTCGTTGCACTGGAATTGTATATAGCTGCATCCTTTGAATCCTATGAGATCATACTGGAAAAGACAAATCAGGCACCATATAATTTGTTATACCCTCTTATGATGTGGATACCTGCTGTTCCTGCTTTCATATTTTTAATCTTCTTATTCAGGAGAATTGATACTTTCACTGGAGACAAAACCACCACAAAGAATGAAATGGAACCCAATTATACAAATGGAGAGTAGGTTCATTCAATATTGATATATGAGTATGGTTTGTGGTTTCCAAAGCAGTATTCAATCTTGTCATGTCTTCCTTTTATTTCCGCAATTTCTGCTCTGGCTTTTTCCTCTGGTATTTTTCCTTCTATTATTTTCATCATAATTTGTGCGACCCATTTCATATCATCTTTGCCAAACCCTATTCTTGTGAGTTCCTGGGTGCCCATTCTTATTCCACTTGGATCCTGGGAATTTTTATTATGATCTATGGGGATAAGATTCTTATTCAAAATGATATTATTTTTCTCAAGCTTTTCTGCAACATATTTCCCTCCCCCGAACTTTTTTACGTCAGCAACAACCGTATGAGATTGAGTAAAACCCAACTTCTCCCCAAAAACGTCCATGCCAAGGTTGTGTAGTTCTTCTGCCAGAGTCTTGGCGTTTTCTATAATCTTAGTCGCGTATGCTTCTCCAAATTCAAGCGTCTCTGCAAGAGTGATTCCCAGAGCAGCCATGGTGTTTAAATGATGATTGCTCAAAACACCGGGGAATATTCCTTTCTGGACATTTTTCCATGTCTTGTCATCAGTATTGCCAATGACAACTCCATGCTGCGGTCCAGGGAGTGTCTTGTGTGTTGAACCTGTAATAAGATCTGCGCCCTCTCTCAAAGGATCCTGGAACTTCTTTCCCGCTATAAGGCCAAGCACATGAGCGCCGTCAAACCATACCTTACAACCAACCTCCTGAAAGGTATCTCTAAGTTCCTTTAGAGGCGCAGGGAATAGAAATACAGATTGCCCAAAGAGGCACACTCTTGGTTTTGTCTCAAGAATAACCTTTCTTGCACCGTCCACATCCACCGTCATGGTGTCTTCATCAAAGGGATAGTTTACAATGTCAAGACCTCTGAACCCAAGAGCGCCAAATTTAGCTGCACTTATATGTCCACCACCGGAAAGATCCGGGGCACATATTTTTTCCATAGGCTTTGTAAGGCCAAATATAACGCCCATGTTGGCATTAGTGCCCGATATGGGTCTCGGATCAAACTGAGGGGCATTGAATAATTTTTTCCCCAGTTCTGTGACTTTTTCCTCCATTTCGTCAACAAACTGATTTCCCTGATAGTACCTCTGATGAGGCAATCCTTCGGCATATCTATGACCGAAGTCAGTCAACAGCATCTCCATAGCAAGAGGGCTCATGATATTTTCTGAGGCTATAAGAGGAATGCTTTCGGCAAACAATCTGTTATTTTTCACTGCGGTCTCCTTAATTTCCATAGCATCCTTTAGAAATTTCTCCATGGGAGTTTATGCTCTAGATATATTTAATTTGAATGCAATGTCAAATAAGATTTCCATGGAAGTTACACTTCATTCCCTTATTTTTATGGAAAATGATAAAATACAGCTGCAAATACACTTTGCCGCTGTGATGAATTCAGCCTTGACTGAAATATGATGACTGACAGGCAGACTGAGCGGTTTTATTTTAATGCAGTTTCATTATTCACAGTTTTGAAAAAGGATATGAAAACAAGGGATGAAATGAAAATTATTATTGCTACAATGAAGAAAGCGCCTCTTATTCCATATATAAGAGCTATATAACCAATCAACACACCCCCAAGGGCATATCCAAGGTCTCGCCAAAACCTGTATCCACCCATACTTTTGCCTCTATGAGTTGGTCTGGAAATGTCGTTAGATGCAGCGATGAGCGTTGGATATAGCAGAGACATTCCAATACCCGCAAGGCATGAGCACAAAAGAATCCACCAGAAGTTTATGGAATAAAAGGGAATTATGAGAGAAACAGAAAGAATTATCATGCCAGAAAAAATTATATCTCCTCTCCCAAATCTATCGCTCAGGTTTCCCGTGAAAATTTGCGGGATTCCCCACAGAAACTGATAAATCGCAACAAATATGGAAATCTCAACAATTCCGTATCCCCTGGTGAAGAGCATGATTGGAAACAGACCCCACATTAAAACATCACCAAACTTCTCAAAAAAACCGCTTTGGGAAATAATCGCATAATTAATCCTCTGTTGTTTGCAATATTTCTGTGCAGTATTATCTGATAATTCTATTTCATTGCTTCCGTATTCTTCATGATAGGCGAGGGTTCTTGTATCCTTTACCAGGAACTTCACCACTAAGAGAGATACCAGCACTGTCGACAGACTGAACAGGAAAATGGAAAGTTTCAAGCCTACAATGGTGGACAAATACGCGGTTATGAATGCTGCTGTCCCTTCCCCAATATATCCAATAGCCTCATTGATACCAACAGAGAGCCCTCTGTATTCTTTCTTTGATAAATCTACAGTTGCAGTTATGGCCATTGTCCACGTAAACGCCTGGCTCGCTCCTATTACGAAATTAAGCACCACTATATCCAGCCACGATGTGGAAAAAAGGAATATGAACGGAACAGGTGTACCTATAATCCAACCTAACAAAATATATTTTTTCCTGCCTCCCTTATCCGAAAGCCTCCCTACTATTCCATTGGATATGGATTTTGATATTCCAAAGGCAGATATGAAAGACAAAATATAGATATAAGAAGTCACACCAAAACTCTGTCCAGAAATGAGAGGGACGGCCACGCGTTCAATGCCCAGAAACCATCCAGTCCATAATCCTATTATCTGTATGAGAATAAAATTAAAGCTATTGTCCGTGATCTTCCTGATCATTATTCCTAAAGGCATAAGGGAAGTATATTTAAAACATGTCGAAAGGTCATCTATGAAGCAATGGGTTGGTGTAGGTCAAATATGCGATTGCGAATAAGTTTCAGTTATAGTTCATGGGATCAGTGAAAGGAATGTACTTGCTGGGTTTTAATTTTACACCAAGCAATATAACTATAGTGGCAAATCCTAAAATGGCGCCGTTGAAAAGCAAACCTTGTATGAAACTGCTGTGAATAGAGTTCAGCAACTTAACCATGACGAAATGGTATTTTGTAAATGAACTGCTTTGCAGGCTGAACACAGTGCCTTCATGAACCAACACATTGTAAAGAATAGTGTATACCTGCCAGATAGCAATAAATATCCCTATCCCCAACAGCACTTTCCTCATAGATAATAAATGGCTAAATACATATTAATCTTTCTGTATCGCTGTTTTTTATATGAATCAACTTATATAAAAAAACCTAAAATACCCTTCAAACGTAAGTCTGGTCTTGTTTTGGTTCTATCTCACTCTTTCCAGTGAAAAAGAACCCAGATCAAAGGTGTGATTATTATTGTAAACTTCTACCCATTCTCGCGTCCTGACATTTGGAAGACCAATAACTCTCATATATTGTTTAGAGTTTACAAGCTTAAATTCTATGGTTCCATCCATAATGTAACTTATGGTTTCAGATACTTTCTGATCAAACAACCCATCTTCCAGAAGATATAGCGCTGTGCACCTGTTAGCCTTCCTCTTCTGCGTTAACTGTTGAATGAACTTCATGGTAATTTTGTCTTCAAATTGTGGGATGAAAGCAGTCAGGGAAATAAATAGCATTCTATAATAGGGGTATGATCTCAGAATATCTGCTTCCAGAGATTCCATAGATTTCAGCAACAAACTGAGGTTTGAGATCCCATCAATAACTATGGCCTTCTTGGAGGATGATGGGGCCTGAATAGATTTTGAATATATGTCCACAAACCTTATGAGTCCATCATCCTCAAATCCGTCTACAATCTCAGGATCAACACCCATAGTAATGGCAATATCATACTTTATCTGATCAATATCCCTGTCTGCTGAAACAATAATGACAGGTACATTTTCCTTGAGTGAGTTTGCAACAAAATTGTTACCCAGTGCATCCTTTGAAGTGAACGGGGCTCCAAACAGAACAATATTGGATGGGTTTGGCATACCTCCGAGTAACATCTGATCTACCTTTGGAATTCCAGAGGAAATCTTCATGTCATTTCTGACTCGTGGAATATTCATGGTCTCAGAAGATTTAACCGCCTCAATGGCGCTCTTTACCATGATGACTTTCTGTTCAGGAGTTTTTGCATTCTCTATCTTTACCATACTTTCGAGTAGAGTTTCGATCTCCTTGCGTTTTTCCTCTGCGGCTTTTATTTGTTTATCAAGTGCTTCCTTAATCTGTTGTAATTCAGATATTTTAATTCCCAGGTCTGTTTTCTCCATCTGTTCCCTCTCCAACATATGTGCCCGAAACGACCCATGACGGTGTTGATGGGTCAAATGGCTCCATGCCTGCAACCAT
>JAJZAR010000129.1 GCA_021799315.1 Thermoplasmata archaeon
ATTTCGTTGATGTCAATGTATGGTAGATGATAATGATTCAATATCAGGCAAACCATCACGGGAAATAAATGAGAAAATCATAAAAAAACTTGTGGTGATTAAGGAAGATATTATCAGGAAATATCAAGCCTTACTTGAAACCAGCAATCTATCTCACACTAAACAGATGCTTGAGGAACTTATAAACCTGGAAAAAAGAGACATAGAACTTTTGGAAAATGCGGATTCAGATAAAGGGGTTATGTATTCAGTAAACAGAGGAAAAGAGGAGGATCTAGGATTGGTTGATCATCTCGTATCCATAGATGATAAACCGGTTAGTGACGACCCGAAGAGCATACTGTCATGGTCCATCTCAAAGTCTGATGAAATCTACAAAATGGCTGATCTTCTCTCTAAGGAATACTCCGAAGAAAGAATCAAGAAAGTACTGCTTAATATAGCAGAGAGCGAAATGAAACGAAAAAACAGGATATCTCTATTGTATGAAGATCTCATAAACAAGAATGACTGGTGAGCGGAGACATTTTCCTATCTATCAGGCACTGCATAATTAATGTTAAAAGTGAAAAGAATTATTTATGAATCTTACCTAACAGTTCAATGAAGGATCAGGAAGATGTCACCAAAGGTCTTTTAAGAAGGGAAATTAAGATATTTTTTTCGCTTTATCCTGCCTTCAAGAAATTTTTAAAAGACAGAAAGAGCGCGAAATCTGCTGAAGGGAAAGACTGGGATTACAGACGAGAGAGGAATGGAAGAAAAGCAGTCGAGAAGTTCATAGAACTGGGTCCAGCGTTTATAAAATTAGGGCAGATTCTATCAGCGCGGCCAGACATTCTTCCAAAGGAATATGTAAGATCCTTTGAACTCCTTCAAGATAGTGTCCCTGCAGCACCCTTTGAAGAAGTGGAACCAATTATACGCTCAAATCTTGGCGACTACAGGGAGGTATTCGAAAAATTCGATACAGTTGCAATTTCAGGCGCGTCTCTGGGCCAGGTTTACAGAGCAACCTACAAAGGAAAGGAGGTCGCTGTAAAGGTAAATAGACCAAACGCCGAGTTCATGATAAAACGGGATATAATCATCCTGGATCGAATCCTTAAATTTGCCAAAGGGAGACTGGAAAATTTTCTTTACATAAGCCTTGTGAATATACTCAGGGACTACAGGCGCAGAATTATTGATGAAATGAATTATAGAAAGGAGGCCTCGAATGCCCAGAGGATTGCTAAAAACATAGAGGGAAGGGAGCGAATAATCATACCAACTGTGTATGAGGAATTAACATCATCACAGGTTATGGTGATGGATTACATAGTAGGCACAAAAATTACTGATGTAAAGACTCTACGGGAAAAGGGCATTGACCTTACAAAATTAGCCTATGATCTTGACATTTCATTCATAAGAATGCTTCTTCGAGATGATCTATTCCATGCAGATCCTCATCCTGGAAACCTTTCAGTCACAGACGACGGCCAGATAATTCTCTATGATTTTGGAATGGTTGGTTCTCTGGATAGTAATACACGATTTTATCTGATGTCTCTTTATGATGGCCTTACCAGGGGAGACATTGACCAAATAGTGGATTCACTTATTGGTGTGAAAGCACTATCTCCTGCAGCCAACAGAGGGATCATAAAGAGAAGCGTTGAACTCGGTATGGGAGGGCTTTCAGGAAAGAGGGCCGAAGAGAGTGAAATCAGAGAATTGCTGGATGTGGCAAATGATGTAGTATTTGAATTCCCATTCAGATTACCCACATCTCTCGTTCTCTATATGCGAATGAGTTCATTGCTAGAGGGCATATGCCTACTGCTTGACAAAGATTTCAAATTTGTCAAGGTGCTCATAAAATTATTCAGGGATGAAGGGCTTTTAAAGGAACTTTACGAGAGACAGATAAGTATGTTCCTGGAAGAATCCGTACGGTCCATAGAAGCCGGCGTATCTATTTTGCCCCTTCTGAGACGCAAGCTTGAAAGTGAGAGCGAAGAGGTTAAACCAATCAGATCTGGAAATGTTCCACTGGCACTCTTCGGTGGGTTTATTCTCATATCTGGTATTTATGAATATTCTAAGGTACCCCTTTATGGCGAGGTACTATTCATTGTCGGAATTGTTTTGAGTATATTCTCACTCAGAAAAAAATAGTTGAATGATAGGGTTATTGAGAGACCAACACACGATTAAATTTCTTCTTTCCTGACAGGAGGAACCACAGATATCCCATAACTGCCCATACATTGCGCAGGAACCATATGATGCCTATTTCGCCTTTATATATGGATCCTTTTTGCAATTTGTCAAAGATATCTTTATTCTTGTTCTTAAGTTGTGCCCTGCCATATCCATTCCAGAAAGCCTGCTTCAGGAAAGATATTAGGGTGTTCCTTGAATTATGGTAAACTATGCAGTGTTCGCAGTAGCCACCTCTGTAACCTCCGAGCAGAACCCTTAGATTGAGGTCTATATCCTCAGCCGTAATCATCCTGTTATCGAATCCATGCACTGCAAGAAAAACCTTTCTTTTCAATCCAAGGTTCATGGATGGAGCCGTGATCTCAAATCCTCCGTACGACAACTCCACTCTCTTAAATCTGGAATATCTCTTTGGACCTTCAGTTATTGTTTTTCCTGCTACAAGGTCAAATTTATCCAGAGCCCTTACCATTCCCTCCACCCATTTTTCATCAGGAATGGCGTCTCCGTCTGTAAACAGAATATTTTCAGAATCAGTGAGATTTACACCTATGTTTCTGCCCTCTCCTCGAGAGCATTGTTTCTGGTTAAACAATATCTTCTCGGTGTTGAAAGATGCGACGATGTCTTTTGTATTGTCAGTGCTCATAGAGTCCACTATGATAATATTGCACTGAACTGACTGTGAAAGAAGCGACCTCAGAGTCTTTCCAAGGTTCTTTCCTTCATTATATGTGGTTATGATCACTGCGGGTGTAGTGTTCAGACCCAGCCAGCTCTCCTCGTTTCTCTTTCCTTTTTCGTTTCTTTTTTATATTTTTTATAATGTTCCCTGCACAGATGGACTGTTGTCAGCCCACCTTCGAAGGTAAAAACCTTATTCGCCAGGTCTGCAGGTACCGTATGGTAACTCTCAACTTCACATGATTTAACATCGCACTTTTTTTCCGACATACTCATTAATTGAATGCCGGCTTATTATATTTCTGTTATCAAGATAGCACTCATAATCAGATAAGCGTGATTTGTTCACCTATAATGCGCATTTTACATGTACACACTAATTATCTGTTTTTATTGAGATTCTTAAAAATCGCCTTGTGAAAAGAGGGAATGCCCGGAGTAAGCTCCCTTCTGTTAGCCCCAATTTTGGGGTTGGCAGCATTCGACTATGCGTCCTACCTGGCCCTCAGAGTGGTCTCACTGGGCCGCTTTGGACTTGCTCCAGCCAGGTCGGTTGTTCCATCATCCATCTGTGAAACGTCATTCTCCAGAAATCATTCTTTACACAGAAATGTGTCATTTCTTTTACCGGAACCGTTTCTCTCGAAACATCCTCTTATGGGATTGGCATCCACCCTGGAGGGGAGACTTTCCTCACTCCTTAGGAGCGTGAGCTGCCCTCGGGCTTTCCCAATCTCTATGTGTAGTTCAATAATAATACTTTTTCTCAATGCTTCAAAGCAGTTCAGTTCCTTCGAAAAATGATTCTAGCTTAAATTTTTAATTTCTCTGGCATATTTTCTTTCGAGTAGAATTTGCCCTATTTCTTTTGGAAGATACACTATATCTGCATGATGAAGGTAAAAATCTCCTATGTAAGTTGCCACAGGCAAATAGTCCGCCATCACAGAGAGTACCATCATCTCTGACTTTATCGGTTGTGTTTCCTGTTTTTCTTCAATTTCTTCTTTTTTAGCAGCTTTATCCTGAACAATTGTAGACTCCTCATTTTTGAGTTGCTTTTCTTCACCCTTACTCATTGGGGATAATATATTTCTAAAGAGGGCATCCATCTGGTTATGCATTTCCATGATGAATTTTTTTTCAGGTTGCGCGAGAGGCTCATATGTTTTTGAAGATATATCATAAAGCGACTCTCTCATCAGTTTTTCATACCTTTTCAGGAGGAAATTTTTGAGATTCTTTTCCATTATCTCCTTTTTATCCATGACCTTTCTGTAAGTCTCGATCCTATCCTTTGCGATGCTTTCATTAGCCATTTCGTTGAGTGACTCGAGAGCTTCCTCTATCTCATCATAGAAACTCATCTTTATCTTCTGAATTGAAAGATTTACAGACTCTGCTCTATAATAATCTCTTATTTCCTTTGAAATTCTCTCTATCTCTGCAATCGTTAGGGTCATCTGATATAATCCCATGTATTCGACCTTTATAGAAATATCCTTTGTCTTGAGGAGTGTTCACACGCTGAGGGTATGTGTGATTTGACTTTGAGAGAACTTTGTATTTCGTTG
>JAJZAR010000130.1 GCA_021799315.1 Thermoplasmata archaeon
ACGGTTTCCACTTTGGGCTATCCGCGCTCAAAGCCTATGGCGTCTCTCTTTCGGCTCTCACGCCCACTATAAATGGGGGTTACATTTCAACACTACAGTATCCAGACCTGATGGTCCTTCTTCTGACCCCATTTGTAGTGTTTCATGTGAACCCTGATGCACTTCTATTTCTCTTCACAGTCATATTAATTTTTATCATAGGATATGAGTACATTTCAAAGGAACTTAGCTTTATGGTGCCTCTTGCAGTAGCCATAGTGTTTTTCAATATCAATCTCATATTCTTTTCTTACGAAGGAATAACGGACATTGTATGGGTGGTTTTTCTCACTCTCTCCCTAATATTTCTGCAGAAGAGGTATGTTCCTGGTATTTTTCTTGGCCTTTCCATTGCTGCAAAACAGCTTCCTGTATTCATCATCCCTTTTCTCCTGATTTTTATATATAAAAAGTATGGTATTCACAAACTTCTGGAAGTAATTCTTTTCACAGTTGCAACTTTCACTCTCATAAATCTTCCGTTCATCATAGAAAGCCCAAGGATATTCTTTTCGGCAGTTCTGGCACCGGAGAGTACGCCAATATTTGGTATAGGATTCGGGCTTTCTCAGGTGTACTTTTCTGGATATCTGCCCTTTGCCGATAGAGAATTTTTTACGATTCTCATGTTGTCAGTATGGGCTCTTCTTGTTATTTTATACCTTTATAAATTCGATAAGTTGAAGTATTCGCTGACAGTTTTTCCCATTATAATTGTTATGTTCAATTTCAGATTGCTGGAAAACTATATCATGTACTGGCCAATTATAACCCTGGCAACATTCCCTTACATCTTCAAGGAGAAAACTGAGGTTAAGGAGTTGAAGCAGTCTGTGCCTCTCTTAGACGGATTCAAGATTCAATTCAAGAAACACATTTTGAGAAATGCTGACCTAAAGAAAGTTTATCGCATATCTATCATCTTACTTCTGCTGATTGTGGTATCCATGCCTATTTACGCATTTATACAGAATGATCGAGTCTATGACGAAAAAATTGTAATTGAATCTGCCACCCTAAGTGATATTAATAAATGTGGTTTCGCGAACAGTATGATGATTAATGTCTCCTATGGAAAGGATGTGACCAATACGTCTTTCAATTTCAGGATTCTGGAAGATGGGTTTCTCAATAATCCCAACGGACTCTTCTGGAATGACAGCATGCAAGTGAATAACATCACCTGTGGTTTTACTGTTTATCACCTGTACACAAACGATTCAGCAAATTATCTGATTGCTAACAATAGCTATATAATAATTGCATACAATCAGTATGTTGAAACATGGTATCATATAACCGTGGGTCATTCATTACTAATATAACGGCAAAATAATTTTGTCTGACATACGTTCGTCATACTTTAAACTAAATTTATATACCTGAAATTGGTAAAGCTTGAAAAATGCGAGGTAAATTGTGTCTGAGCCCCATATGACAAAACTTAATATAGCCATTAGAATAAGGGAATTATAAAGGGAGGGATTTAGATTCCTGAATTGTCTATCATAATTCCGACATATAACGAAGTTAAAAATATTCCCATACTCATACACAAAATAGAGAGTATGAATCTCGACCATCAGATCGTAGTAGTCGATGATAATAGTCCAGACGGGACCGCGTCGGTAGTTGAAAGACTTTCAGATCAGTACAGGAATATTATTCTCGTGAAAAGGTCGGGAAAGAATGGAATTGCCACGGCTATAAGAGATGGGCTGCTCAACTCACAGAGCAAATATGTTGTTGTCATGGATAGTGATCTTCAGCATCCTCCTGAGGTTATACCTAAGTTATACAGGCAGTTAAAAAACGGAAACGATATTGCTGTAGCTTCAAGGTATATCAGAGGAGGAAAGACTGAGTTCGGAATCCTCAGGAGCGTCGTTTCAAAGGTCGCCACCTTTCTGGCACATGTAAATCTCAATGAAACCGAGGGAATAATGGATCCCATGTCTGGGTTTTTCGGTTTCAGGAGAGATATAATCTCACCATCAGATATCAAATCAAATGGATATAAGATCCTTCTTGAAATTATAGTGGCCGCTAATAAACCAAAAGTAGTTGAGGTTCCATTTAGATTCAACCGCAGAGCAAGTGGAAAGAGCAAGCTTGGCGTGGGAGAATTTATAAAATACATCAAGCTCCTTCTTAATCTTTCTGATTATCTCATGGTAAAATTTATCCTGGTCGGCATCTTTGGAGCCATAATCAACCTGCTTATGATGATGCTCCTCGTCGGAAAGCTGGGGGAACCAATTTATGCTGCTGCCATAATCGCCCTTGAAGCCGGTATAGTTGGTAGCTTCTGCATGAATAATTACTGGACGTATAAGAGGAGAAAGACAAAGGGAACCATCATAAAGAAGTATGTAAGATATAATCTGATGAGTATACTGGGGTCCGCCATATATTTTGCCCTGATAGCCCTTCTCGCAACCTTTGGAATGAATTACATGCTTGCAACAGGCATAGGAGTCGTAGCATCCTTTTCCACAAACTTTGCCGGAGGGGGCCAGGGAGTTATCTGGCACCTATAATCCATAATGAATCAATATTGTGATAAAGTTTCTCCCATCTATTGTACGTTTCTCATAATTTAAATAGGCTTAATCTATTCTAGAAATCATACATGAAGCATGAGGAGGAGAATAGGGGCAGGAAGGTCAAGTATCTTCTACTTGGTCTTTTATTCGTTTTCTACCCTTTCATTGCAATCAATTACATCAGTTACCTTGACTACCCGGCAATAATCACCGGATGGGCACTTCTACTGACAGGGATAGTTCTAGTCTTATTCTTTGTTGCGGATGTTAAAGAGAATATTGTGATCAGAACACTGCCGATTATAGGTTTTATCTTGATGATTGCAGATAGTTTCCTTATTTTTTCGTTATTTTATCCCAATGCATTAACCGATGAGATTATCATTCAAACCTATGCGGCTAAAATATTGATCGAAGGAAAGGATCCCTACATAAACAGTAATATGTATGGCGCATTCAAATATATCATTCCCAACCCACTTTATGTGACGCCCGGGTTGAATGGGAAACTTGTGGAAATTCTCCTGTACCCGGGCATGTCTGTGCTTGCATTTGTTCCTGTTGCACTCTTTAATCTGCCTGACTATACAACACTTCTCATATTCTCATTCCTGAACCTGATCGTTATTTATAAATATCTCAAAGACAGAAAAATGGTAAATGTATTGCCCTATTTTTCCGTTGTCCTTCTGCTAACAATTTATACCTTTGGCCTCTCCCTAGGTGGTTCAACTGATATCATCTGGATATTCTTCATGGTGTTAGCCTATGTATTCAGAAAAAAGCCATGGATCGCAGGTATTTTCTACGGGCTTTCGCTTTCATCCAAGCAACTTTCCATTATTGTTCTGCCATTTTTTCTCTACATGATTTTTAGAGAGAAAAACAGATCTCTCAAGGCAGTTATTGTTTTCATATTAACGTCTGCCGCATCTTTCATCATCTCCAATTTGCCTTTCATAATCATGCAGCCCCACGATTGGCTGAGAAATATTCTGGAAGCCGAATTTCAACCAGTATTTGGGATTGGCATTGGTTTCTCAGAAATAGCATTCAGTGGTCTTGTCAGCATACCATCTTCTGTTTTCACTCTGCTATTTCTATCTGCAACAATTATACTGTTCCTTTTCTACATTAAGTATTTCGGGAAGCTCAAATACGCTCTGTTTGTTTTTCCCATGATCATCTTCCTCTTTAATTACAGACTTCTCCTTGGATATGTGTTGGACTGGGCATTGCTCATAGTCCTGGCCTATGCGGATTATATCAATGATCAGAAGAAGGTTGCAATAACGCTCGATAACCTGAAACCGGCACCATTGAAAAATTTAAATCTCAAATCTGCCATAAGGACTTACTGGCGAAAAAATTCACGTTTCACATCAATAATTTTTGTGATCTTAATACTGACTGCCGGAGGGTCAGTCTATCTGGACTCCCACACTAATGATCCAAACATTTACACTGTCGTTTCTGTCTCTCATATTTCAGATTCAGCCTGTATTCCAGGATATATATCAAGCATGAATGTTACTTTGAAGTATGAACCTGCAGAGGGCATGAAACTCACTTCACCAGTTTATTTCAGAATCATCACATCTGATTCCACAGGCGGGAATTATAATGGACTTTTATGGTATTCAAATAAGCTGCTCCATACCGGATATAATAATGTGACTGCGTATCCGGAGAGCTATGCTGACCTCATAAGACAAGGCATTTCGTTTAATCTCGCGGCATATTATGAGGAAAAGAGTAATGTTATTACAGGTTTGAACTCGCCTGTGATTGATAATTATGGACTGGCAAATTATGCGCTGAATTATCCCACAAATGAAATCACG
>JAJZAR010000131.1 GCA_021799315.1 Thermoplasmata archaeon
GATAATATATTCAAAGGGCTGCACATAATATTTGTGGAAAGTGGTGAAGTTCCAGATCCTTATTTCAACTATGCACATAATGTCAACGTCGGCATAAAAAAGGCGATGGAATACAATCCGAAATGGGTTGTGTTTTCGAATGATGACATGTATAGAGTTGACGATATTAATAAACTACAGAGTCAGCTCCGCAGAGTTCCGAAGGATGCTGATGTCATATATGCGGTTTCTCCAGAACATAGATTTAGTATGAAATGTTATCTGGGAAATGCGACAATTTTTTATGTATTTTTTAATTTATTCAGGACGAAATTCCGTTCCCTCAGTAAAATTAAAAAAAGTATTTTGCCAAAAATAGAAATCGTTTTAGAGTTTTATACTGGGCCTGGCATAGTAAAGAAAATTGTTAAACTCTTCCTCATAAGACCTATTAAAAATTCTCAAGAGTTTTTGCATGTTGGCAGTTTTGGGATTTTCTCCAACGAATTTATTCTTAACATGAAAAACTCATTGTTCGATGAGAATTACATTAATGCAGACGAGGATACTGATTTATCTTAT
This sequence comes from Thermoplasmata archaeon, assembly GCA_021799315.1. Classification (GTDB taxonomy): domain Archaea; phylum Thermoplasmatota; class Thermoplasmata; order Thermoplasmatales; family Thermoplasmataceae; genus Cuniculiplasma. The sequence goes on from JAJZAR010000131.1 coordinate 562, forward strand.
AGAATCTCTTTTAGAGAAGTGAAAACATATGAAATAGAATATAAAATTGGAGATTTAGTAGGTAGATCAATGGGTTTGAGGGAAGATCGATTTCTTTGTAGCCAGGCCGGAAGAGTATATTTCTTGGCAAAATTTGAGACAATCTTTAACAAACAGACCATCTTATGTGAATGAAATTCCTTAGGCACCTTTTATCATTTTTTCGTTAATAACCGAAGGTTTCAGTGATGGTATTAAGGTAATTTATCCGGCAATCGCTCCAGAATATCTGCGATTAAGTGATAAGAAGGCACTGCGCAGAAAATTAAAACTGCCTGAGGATAAGAAGCTCGTGCTTTCCGTCAGCGCTAATCTGAACAGAAAAAACCTCGATAAGGTGAAAGAAACTGTGTTGCGCTTGGGCGCTGATTACAAACTCGTTAGGGTTGGAAAATCCATAATGGAAGGGGACATATCTTTCCAGGGAGTTAATTACGAAACGATGAATGAAATCTACAATGCCTGCGATGTTCTTTTATTTTCCTCTTTATATGAGGGATTTGGCTACCCCATGGTTGAAGCCTTCGCTACAGGGTTACCCGTAGTTGCTTCTGATATCGAAGTGTTCAGAGAAACTTCAGGGGAAGCGGCCATACTCAGGGATCCTAACGATGTTTCGGATCTTGTGTCTGGCGTAAAGCTAGCCCTGAAAAATTCAGAAGAACTTAAAATAAAGGAATTGAAAAGGGCCAAAAAATTCTCTTTCGACAGATTCGCAAATGAGATGAATATGTATTATTCAGGTATTTTAGGCTAGTCCTCCACATAGTCAATTCTGTAAAGAGTAAGGAACCCTTTACTGTAAACTGGGTCAATTATATGGTGATCAAGAAGATAATGAATTGCAGTATTTGTATAGGTATAATTCTCATACAGAGTACTGCCAATGATGGATTTGTCGAAGAGGATATATGAGTAATTGTCTGCCTTAACTTCATTCATCCAGTTGGATGAAAGCGAAGCAGACCCGTTATTATAGATGATGGGTGATGTTATGTTAACGTATGCGGCAGCCTGCTGAGCAGTTCCATATCCCCCACCAAAATTCTGATTGGTAGTAACGTTGACAGGATAGAAAAACTGGTTATAGAAATAGGTAGTGCCTGAATAGTTCCAAGAGAAGGTAATGTATGTTGTCGCCCCAGGTAAGATAAGGACATTGCCAGGATGGTCTAAGACATAACCCCTAACTTCTGAATACTCCCTCGGTATAAAGAATCCGCTGGTATCTGGATTATAGTAATTGGCTTCCAGCTGCCCGTCAAAAACGGGAGCTTCGGCGACAACAAGCATTGAAACAAGAAAGATAGGGACGGCAAGAGCAACGATCCTCCTATAGGACATGTGGAAGCCTCTAGAGCGCCAATTTCTCAAAGACTCAAAAATTAGGAAAATGGAAAGGACAGCAAGATCAGGGTAGATCTTGCTCAGATAGTCCCCTGTCAAAGTACCTGTGGGAATGAATTGATATCCGAATGGAAGTTTTGAATTTATAAAGTACCAGACCGATCCGAAAGGGGGGTTCGCCCCTTTCTCCCAGAAAATAGCACAAACAACAAGGGCCATCAAAAAGAGGAATAACGATCGATTCTTTATATATCTGAACGCAACAATCAAAGGAACAAATAGGGCAAGAATCGGCCAGAAGAATGATGCTATATTGACTATGTCGAGATGAAAATATATGGAATGGTATAACACGAACCCTGTAGGGAAGGACCATTCATCAAGTAATCTTATAGTCCAGGGAATCGTATTGAACGCCCCTGTGTAGAATCCTAAACTGGTAAAATTTAGAGCTGCTGTAGAAGCTGAATGCACAGTCGACCCTATATTCAAAAACATCGGCAGTGTGATGTAGAGCGAGGCAACAACGGATATGAACACAAAAAGCAAAATTGATGCAGCTAACAAACGTGCAGATATTTTGGCTCCCGTGTATATGTTTCTTGCCACAGTGAAAACAAGAAACAGGAAAAATATTGCGAAACCAACAAACATCGTCCTTATGTCATTCGGAAACAGCGTAACAGAGAGTCCAAGAAAAAAGGCCCCCAGTAAAAGCATAGACATAAATCTCTTTTGGTCGCTTTGATGAAACTCATACGAACCTATCATAAAGGCAAGAAACAGAGTAAAGAAAGAGCTATTAATAGATACATTTCCAAGAAAGGTATTATAATAGTCCACAAGAACTACTGGCGTAATTACATAGAGAAAACTTGATGTCAGCGCAGCTATGCGCACATACCTCGGAGTAAGAAAATATTTGAAGAACTCAACGGAAAGGTAGAATACAGCCATTAGCGCAATGACCATCGATATGAAAAAATAGATATAAAAGGCCACATAGATATTACTGCCTGTAATGAACAGGGAAATCCCCTCCAGTATTCCCGCAGGGGTAGTGAAGAGACCACTGGTTAAGTGATAGAAGCCATAGTTGTCGCCGTCAAACAACAATGAGCCATGCGTATAGAACAGGATGACTGAGAGATAGAAAAGTGCAAGAATGAAAAGAGCGATGATATATTTCTTCTCTCTCAAGAGAAATGATAGTAACTTGATCTTCCATAAATTATATCTCTCGTGCATCAGATATTTTCCCTCAATCTCCAGCCTAACCATGAATAAATTATAGTATAATATATCTTTTTGATTGCACTATGGAATAATCTGTCAAAATAATAAATGACGATAAAAGGTATAAAAAGAGGGTATACACCTATCCCACGAATACTGTCAATTATTTCGGCAAAATTAATCTTATAAACAGGTTTAGGTGAAACGAGATTCAGCCATATCTTTGTTGTTATAAGCCTCAATTTTGCATATTCAGCCAGTATGCTTCCAATTCGGAGCTCATAGATAATCTGCCAATTGCTGATATGGAATGGAAGAACGCTCATTTTCTTTTTTTCCAATTCCGGTAAGCTTCCTCCCCTGAAGTTCGACTGGCTATCCATATGAACGCGAAAAAAGGTCAAGGTGTCATCGTATTCCAACATCTTTTTCCCACTCATGCAAGCTGCTGAAAAAATGACAAAGTCCGTTCCATGGTTTGTCTCTGATATGAAAGACATATATTTTTGAAGTATGTCCTTTCGGATAGTTATGGAACTGAGATTGGAATAGTACTTATTCTTCAACGATTTCCGGAACTGGGTCTTATTATCTAATCTAAAGTAAATAACCTTGTTTCGGCCAAACTCTTTTTTTTCAAACTTGGGATTTGACTTTTCGGATTTATTGTGAATGTACACTATTCCTGGATCTAATTGGATGACAGACTGAAGTATCTCAAGCTTATCTGGATGCATAAGATCGTCATCATCGAGAAATGACAGAAAATCTCCTTTTGCATGATTTGTCGCCATCTCAAACCACGCGCCTGTTGTTACCTTATCAGTATATATGCTGATTATTTCACTCTTTTTAGCAAAATTATCAATTTCCTCTTCATGAAAGTTCTTTATCAAAATAATTTCATATTCAGATCGTGAGAGCGTCTGACTGCATGCAGATTTCAGAGCGTCCAATACGTAATCCCTTCTGCTGAAACAGTTCACAATAACGCTGATGGTCGGTTTCATTTCACAAGTCAGTAATTGGATCCGGATTTAAAATATCCGCTCTTATTTTAAGTTCTTTTTCCTGACCTCGATCGCTATGTCAGCTAGCAAAAGAATGAACATCGCAAAGAATATTAGTGTGCCAGGGGAAAAATCGTACTTTAAATAGTTATAAAACACATCTCTAACATAGTCTAGATGGGATATTACGGTGATGCTTAAATTTGCAGTGATTTTCTGGCCTGAATCATC
>JAJZAR010000132.1 GCA_021799315.1 Thermoplasmata archaeon
AGCATCCCTTACCTCTTCAATCGTAAATTTTCTCTTACCGCCCGGTTTCCCGATAAAGGAATAGGCATCACATGGAGGATCGCCACATGTTGTCCTTTCGGTATCCTGAGTCCAGAAATATTTGCCACATGAGGTGCATATATCTCTTCGAAAATGTTTTTCACTGAAGAATTCAAGCTGGAATGGCTGCGTATCAGATTCACTCATGCGTGGGCATTGTCTACGGAATCATAAAGGTTACAGATGAACAAAGAGAAAAGCGCTATTCTCCATGAATAATTGCGCATTTACTTAGGCTAATGAAGGATATTTCGCATAACAAGGAAGAAATGTCCCTTGTGATAACTTGATATATCTATGGTTTCTGAGATATATACATTGCCCCATGATTGAATCATGTCTGTTGCACCCCTGAGAACATCTATGGGTTTCTTGCTGGAGTCTATAGATGTTGCCTTCAGGGCCAAAAGTGCGTATTGCCAGTGTTTGAATTTTTCCAGATTGTGCTGGAGTATTCTTACCTGGTCCCTCTGAGAAATATCCTGGTATATGATTTCAGGATCCCTCTCCATGAAAAAACTGTATCTTTCAGGCACTCTAGCGTTCTCAAGCAGCGGATATATGTTCTGCCTGGTCTCCGCAAGCTTCAGGAGTTGAGCAAAGGGCTCCGGAGAAAACTCCACAGCAAATACACTTCCATCTGGGACAATATCGGATATGTGACTCACAGTTGTTCCGAAAGATGCCCCTAGGTAAAGAACAGTTGAATCCTCATCTATGGGAACCTGACGAAGTCCATTGTGGATTGCCGAACTGAGCTTGCTTCTTTTTGGATCCCATAACCGGTAATTTTTGCCTCTCGAGGAGGTGGTTTTTTCTCCATAAACACTTCCCTTGTAATCTGTTTCAGAATACAGCTTGCCTCCCATAAACTGAATCCTGTCGTTCATGAACTTTTTCTGAGCCATTGATTCATTCTCCCACTATTTTCTTGAAAGAGTCATCGTCGGATGTTACGAAAAATATTGTGGAATCCCCCACCTCGATTCTCTGCTTTATTTTCACCTTAAGGCTTGTTTTGCCGTTTTGAATATGGAGGTAATCCTGATCCATGAGTTCTTCCCAGATTCCAGGTGAAGGCTGAACCGTTATTGCAAGATATGGCGGTTCCTTACTGCATTGGAACGCATTCACATCCTTTAGCACTTCCCCGAATTCTGTGGCGGATATGTTTATTTTCACCATGGTGCATGTTTGAACCGATTAAATATTCTTCCAATGAATATGTCTCTGTATGTGATCCTGTTAACCATGATCTCGGCAACCACCTTAGCATACTCTCTACATACCTCTTCCCTTATGTAATAATACAGCGGCTGCCTGTTTTTTATGGCTTGGATCAAAGGGCATGAAACCATAGTTTAATCATCAGCGATTACAACATTCCGCATTCTGAGGCGGTAACAAGCGGTGTAGATCACTTACTCTGTTGCCCTTTTTTGTTCTGTCATACCATGCCTTCAGGTGCCCCTTGAACTGTAGTCAGTTATGGTCTTACAATCTTAAGAAAAAACCTTTCCTTTACTCGAAATACTTCTGCCCATACCATATGGCAATAAAAACAGTTGCTGAAAAAGCGACCAGAAATCCCAAAGCGGTAAAAAGGTATATGGGTTCCTGTTCCATCTCTATGGACGCATAGAACTGAAGCTTTTTTGCAGACATATTGAAGACCTTATGTACTGCGGTGCTGTTTCCACTGACCTCAAAATAAGCAGTGGCAGAATAAAATGAACCAGGTTTAATGTCTACAGTACGCGTAAATGTTATTGAACGAGATGTTGTCGTGAAATTATATGTAAGAATGGAACTTTTACCTGTATGCATTAAACTGATATTCAAAAAACTGGTTATGGTTACATTTGAAGAAATGTTTGAGGGCAGATCGTAATTTATCAGCACGGATAGCCTTATACTACTACCCGAGGATGCAAAATTCAATGAGGAGGGTGTAGCCGACTTAGTAGAACGAAGTGAACCGATCAGTGGCTTTCCGGGATCATAATGAGATGTATTAACATATAGCATTGTAAAAATGATGGAGAAGGCGAGGAAAATTATGGCGATCTTTATGAAAGTTTTTCTAAGCATATCTACCACTCCTGTAGTTTTTGAATCTTGACACACCGTAGCTTATCATGAATATGAATATTGAAAGTAGAATTAAAAAAATAGATGGGTAAAATGTTATATTTGCATGTTCGGGATGACTTGCAAGAAATCCAAGACCTTCAATGAGAGACTGACCAACAAGATAATGCGGAAATAAGGTGCTGGAATATATGGACAAAATCAAAACACCCACGATCAGTAAAACAACAGGTATAATTGTATTCTGGAATAATATGGACAGTAAAATGCCCACAGAGGTATAGATCATAAGGGAAGAGAGGATGATCAATAGATAATACCCGACCACTGAAGAATATATGTGAAAAGTCAGGAAACCAAAAACTGCAATGAAAGCTATGGAATAGAGGAAAAAAGATGATAGGATCGCAGTCAACCAAGTAACGAGGTAAAATCTGAAACGGTTCACGGGCATTGTGAATAGAAAGGCCAGTGATCCAGTACCAATAATATTGCCCATACTGGCGGAAAAGGAGCAGGAATAGGCCAACACTGCAGTAAAGAAAAATATGGATATGAGAGAGATGACTGAAATTTGGTTAAATGGCGGTATGGTACCGGCAGAAACAAACTGAGAAAAATATGAGTTTAAAGAGAGAGGAATGAGTAGGAAAAATATAACCTCCCTTGAGTAAAACGGGTCTATTATGGATGAGACTACGTATCTGTATCCTGATCTGCTGTATTTTTTATTCATATTCATTTCGCAATTCCACCGTTGAGCTTATGTTAATTATGGAGTTGATCTGTTCCTTTGGCAATAGGGACAGAACCTTGTCCAGGCTTTGAGTTTTCACTATCACCTCCTGACCAATTATTTCTGGGTTGAGTTCTGACAGGAATTCACTGATCATTGAGGGATTAAATGCTCTTAACTTTATGATATTTATCAAATTGTCCTCGAGTTGTCCTCTAGTATTGTGAGATGAAATTATCTTCCCCTTATCCATTATGAAAACTCTGTCGGATATGGGATAGACATCTTCCATTATGTGTGTGATTATAAGAAAACTGGACCCGTTCTCACGTCCCATCCGCTGTATCTCTCTGGAAAGTTCTCCTCTCCTCAATATATCCAAATTCGAGTTGGGTTCATCCATTACATAAAACTGCTTCTTAGAGGATAGGGAGGCCACAATCTGTACAAGTTGGCTCTCACCCTTGCTGAGAGCCTTAAAATGTGAATCAACGATGCTGTTAATACCAAACAATGTGAGATAATATTCTACCAGATCCTGAGAACCTCCATTCAACTTCGTATATATATTGAGGAACTCCCGAACTTTCTGTGAGCCGAAGAAAACAGGTGATTCAGGAATGAAACTTACGTTTTCCATGATCCTTTCAGGATTCTCCCTTGGATCAATACCATTAATCCTTACCGTACCGTAATCAGGCCTAGTTAAACCCTCAAGTATGGATACAAGTGTACTCTTGCCCGCACCGTTTTTTCCCTGTATGATGCTAATTCCGCTATCGATATGCAAATTAAGATCTTTAACCGCTTCATTATCCCCAAAACTTTTCGAAACTCCAGTAAGCTCAATCCATTCCATTGATCATTTCCTCCTGATTCTTCTCTTCCTATGCACTATAGTAAAATAGGCTGAAGGCAGTAATATAACCCACAGAATTATGACAATTGGCAGGTATGTTTTCAGGTAGTGTACGACTGCTATGGGGTTAAGTGCAACGTTTGTTGTGGTCAGTTGCAGTATAAATTGGCTGATAGTGTAGTTTGTTTGCGTTTTATTGTGATATACAACTGATCTGTTGATAATACCTGCAAGATACTGGCTATACCCACCCAGAAAAGAACCAACCATAACATTGATTCCATCATGATAGTCGTAGGTGTTAAAGTCAGAGTAAGGCGATTCTGTTGAATATTTTGGGTTGTACTGATTAAAAACTATGGCAAAAGGGATTGTGTCAAATGAACTACCATAATAGCTACGCAATGTTTTGTTTGTTCCCGCATAACTGTTTCTAAAGTAACCAAAGGTGTTGAGAACGTTTCCTTCAACTTCACCTGTTTCATTCTGAATACTTACAAAGGCACCCTTATCATGAGTTTCCGTATTGAAAAAATTTTCTACAAATGAATTGGTAAAGGGCATTGTAAAATTGTTATAGAAAGTGGGTTGTTGATAGGCATTTATTTCAATGTTAAAATGAGCAACTTTTGATTCCATATGTATAAGAATGGAGCCACTCGCACATACTCGA
>JAJZAR010000133.1 GCA_021799315.1 Thermoplasmata archaeon
TGCTCAATGATTATTCAACCTACAGGTGAGAGTTCTGCCAGAGATTATGGATCAAGTTTCCGAAAGGGTTGAAAAATATCTTACATTTGAATCAGAAGCCCTGAAGATTTTATCCATATGTGTTCCGGAGAATTCCGCTCTCAGATTATTTGCAGAGAGCTCCATGGAGATGATCCATTCATATTTTGAAGATGCCCGCTATTTCCATGAGAAAGGGGACAATTTAAACGCGCTTTCTGCTTTGAACTATTCCTACGGTTGGATAGATAGCGGTGTGAGGTTAGGGATCTTCAAGACCGATGGAGATTATAAAAAATTCACATTTTTCAAATGATTTTCCATGGATGTCAGAATGTTACTCTGAGTTTCAGAATATGGATAAGATGTGAGAGGGGAATATGAGTGAAAAATGAGTTTTTTATGTAGCCGGTACAAAAAGCATATATATTTTCTATCAATGGGGTCAGGCTATTGATAAAGTTGCATGCTCAACTTAAGGATTGGTGAATTAATGCCTGAAAATAAAGAAAAAGAAGACTTTCAATATATCGTAAGAATTGCAAGCATGGATTTGAAGGGAGAAAGGGACGTTGTCCTTGCCCTGTCAGATCTTAAGGGTGTAGGCATAAGACTTGCCGAAACCCTTACAAAAAAACTGAACATTGATGAAAAAATGAGACTGGGAGATCTTGATGAAGAGACCACACAGAAGATCAAAGACTATATTGAATCCGAGGAATTCGAGGGAATACCCAGATGGATGCTCAATAACCGATCAGAACCCGTTTCTGGGAAGGATGTTAATCTCGTGGGTCAGGATCTTAATGTTCAGATTCAAGACAACATCAATGCGATGAAAAAAATAAGGTCATACAGAGGAATAAGACACGAAACAAAGCACAAGGTAAGAGGTCAGAGAACCAGAAGCAATGGAAGGAAGGGCCTTACTGTGGGAGTGCAGAGGAAGAAGGAGTGATTATGAATGGGAGATCCTAAATTTCAAAAAAAGCTTTATTCAACCCCAAGGCACCCTTGGGAAAAGGAGCGAATAGATGAGGAAAGAAACATCATAAATCAGTATGGTCTGAAAAACAAGAAGGAGCTTTGGAGGAACCAGGCCACTCTGGACAACATACGATCCCAGGCGAGAAATCTTCAGGCAAGAACAAGAAGAAATGACCCTCTGGCCATGAAGCAATTGAACCTTCTATTGTCAAGATTGAACAGAATGCGAATAGCTCCTAGCGAAGCATCACTGGATGATATTCTCTCATTGAACATTGAAAGCGTTCTCGAGAGAAGATTGCAGACAATTGTATTCCGAAAAAATCTAGCCAAGACCATCAAGCAGGCTAGGCAAATGATAACCCATGGTCATATCCTTGTGAACGGAAAGAGAGTTACAGTTCCAGGATTAACTGTTGAGGCCATGGAAGAAGACTCAATTGAATACACTGAATTATCACCCTTTCAGGATGAACATCACCCAATCAGACTTGCCATAGCCGGAGACCTTCCTAAGGAAGACGCAGGGGAGAACAAGGAAGAGAACGCCGAAGAAAGTGCGGTTGAAGAAACCCAAGAAGATAAAAAGGAAGGATCACAATGAACAAAACAGGAATAGCTCATATTTACTCGTCTGCAAATAATACCATAATACTTGTAACTGACCAGACAGGAGCCGAAACGCTCGCAAAGGCTACTGGTGGCATGGTTGTAAAGAATGACAGGGACGAATCCAGCCCCTATGCAGCAATGAAAGCAGCAGATCTGATATCTGAAAAGCTTAAGGAAAAGGAGGTCACGGACCTAGTAATTAAGGTAAGGGCACCAGGAGGTAACAGATCAAAAATTCCTGGGCCCGGTGCACAGTCCGCAATTCGAGCTCTATCCAGAGCAGGTTTCAAAATAGTTAGAATAGAGGAAGTTACACCTGTGCCACATGATGGGACGAAGAAGAAAGGCGGAAAGAGAGGAAGGAGGGTTTAATGCCAGCTTCACAGGTAGAAAAAATAAAAATATACAATATATCAAACAACTTCATTCGATTCGAAATTTCTAATATCACTGAAGGAGTGGCCAACGCTCTGAGGAGAACACTTATCAATGATATACCAAAACTTGCCATAGATAAGGTTGTCTTCAGGCATGGTCAGATTCGTGATTCTCTTGGCAATGTTTTTGATTCCTCTCTTCCTCTGTTCGACGAGATGGTTGCACACAGGATAGGGCTGATTCCTATTATCACTGATTCAAAGATGAATTTTAGAGACGAGTGTACATGCGAAGGAAGAGGATGCGCACTATGCACAGTTTCATACAGTATTGATAAAACTGGACCAGGAGAAGTTTACAGCGGCGATCTTGTCCCATTTACAGGCAATGTGGATCTCGTTCCTGCAGACCCTCTCATACCCATTGTTAAATTGGGTCCAAAACAGGCTTTGCTCATAACCGCTGAAGCAACAATGGGTACAGGGAAACAGCATTCCAAATGGCAGGTGACCTCGGGGGTTTCTTACAAGTACCACAGAGAATTCGCTGTCTCAAAAGAAGATTATAAGGAATGGGTGTCAGCGAAGGAAAAATTCAGTGAATCTGTGGTGTCAGAAAACGGAAGTTCGATCACATTCACAGATGATTTTCAGCAACCCGGTCTTATGAGGTTTCTATATACCTGCATTCATATGTCCAAGGTCAATGAGACAAAAGCGCCTGCCCAGAAGGAGGACAGGTCGAGATTCATATTCAAATTTGAAACAGATGGCTCTCTGTCGTCCAGAGAAACATTGGAGATCGCTCTGGCAAGATTGCCGATCAGACTTACAACACTTCACGAGAGCATGGTAACGCCAGACTGATTAAATACCTTTTTTCCATATCAAACCATGCATTTTCTAAAAAATTTCGTAGAGACTGCCGTAGAAGTCAAGGAATCCATTAATCAACTTGAACGCAGAGAGGAGCGCATAGGATATACAGGCATGGGAGCAGATGGAACTCAAACATCAACGCTCGATAAACTAGCTGAAGATTCCATCATAGAACGAATAGAGGAACTTGATCTACCGTTCAACATCATAAGTGAGGAGATTGGATTTGTGGATCGAGGCTATGAGAAGAACATTATAACTGACCCGCTTGACGGAACATACAACGCGGAAAATCAACTCCCTTTTTATTCCATGTCCCTTGCCATCATGACAGAAAAACTCAGTGATGTGGAAGAGGCAATCGTTATTAATCTTGCCACAGGTAATTACTTCTGGGCAGCTAAGGGACATGGGGCATACAGAAATACCTTTCGATTACCGGAGTCCAGCCGAAGAACCAGGGCGTCAGTTCAGTATGTTCTTGAAGACACAGAGGTCCCTGCATTTCTGAAGGAAGGAATGACGCGAAAGAGAATTCTTGGATGCGCCTCTCTGGAAATGAGCATGGTGGCAAATGGTTCTCTCGATAACGTTGCATATCTTGGCCAGGGGAAACAGTTGAGAAACATCGACATTGCCGCTGGAGTTTTATTAGTTAAAGAGACAGGGGGATATATATTGGACGGCAACCTTCATGAATTGGATATGGGAAAGGACGTGACAGAGAGGATCAATATGATTGCGCTCTCCGCTGCATACAAAGAAAGGGTTGCGGAGCTAGGGATAAAATGAGAATTGCATATATTATACGACGGGGATGTCCACGATGCGCTAAGGTTGTGGAAAGAATTGATTCCATACTGCCTCCAGAATGGGAGAGGGTTTATGAACGGGAGCTAGCACCATTTATGAAATGCAGGGAGTTCAGTTCTATGGAAGATATAGATGTGGATATCATTTTCACCATAGGAGGTGACGGAACAGTTCTTCTTGCTGCTCAGAAGGCTAAGGGTGCTATTCTTGGTATCAACATGGGGTCTCTTGGATTCCTGAGTGAAGTTGAAATAGGTAAGGTTGAGGAAGCCGTTTACAGAATAATACGGGGCGAACACAAATACATGGAGTTCATGAAGCTTGAAATCATGATAAACGGTGAGTTAGCGGGATATGCAATGAATGAAATTGTATTGCACAGCAACCACGTTTCTAAAATACGTAATTTCAAACTTTACCTTGATAATAATTTTGTAGAAAGAACAAAGGCGGACGGAATAATTGTAGCAACTCCCATAGGGTCCACATCCTATTCGCTCAGCACAGGAGGACCCATAGTAATGCCTGCAACAAAGGCCATGGTAATCTCATATATGGCTCCTGTCACGTTAAGAATCAGACCCATGGTGGTTCCATCCTCATCTGTCCTTGAAATTTCGGTGGCAGGTGTGGACCAGGAATGCATCATCATATTGGATGGGCAGAAAGAGATCAATTTCAGTTCGTCTGATAAGGTTACCATAACGAGGGCCAGTGAGTCTT
>JAJZAR010000134.1 GCA_021799315.1 Thermoplasmata archaeon
GGAAAACACTTCTTGATGAAAATAACAGAGGAAAGAGAGGACACCCTTTCATGACATCAAATGCATTCATCACATTCCTTGCCAAACTCAGGGCTACATACAGTGTTCCTTTCAGATCTCTTGAAGGCATAGCAAGAATATTCTCCAGAGTCACAGGCATCAGATCTGTGTGCTATACCAGTATTTTCAGAAGGATCAGAAAGATAGTGCCGCAACTTCCCACCACTACTGGAAAGCCTGTGGACTGCGCCATAGATTCCACAGGCTTCAAGATCACCATTCGTGGTGACTATCTGGGAAACAAATGGCACAGGAAGAGGAAAGGATGGAGCAAATTGCATGCTGTCATATCTATACATGATGTTTCTGTTCTATCTTTTACAATCACAGACGAACATGCGCATGATGCAAAAGCAGGCAGGAAGATATTGAAATCCATCAAGGATCGTATAGGGAGAATATTCGGAGACAAGGGTTACGATTCAAAAAGAATATTCAATGACTTTGGATCCAGAACCTTAACACCTCCACGAAAGAATGCATCCTCTCAGAGCAGAGGTTCTCCATCAAGGACCAGGGTTGTAAGGCAGATCAGAAGAACATCGGAGAAGGAAGGGAAGGAATCTGTGGAATACGGGAAGAGATGGAATGTTGAGATCTATTTTTCCGGCTTAAAGAGAACCATGGGTGAGGTTATCAAGGCTGTCAAACCTGAATACATTGTTCAGGAGATTGCTCTGAAGGTGCAGTATTACAACATCATGAGGGAGATGACAAATGCATATTGAATTGTGCAACACACTTTTTGCCATACTCAAGCTTATATATTGCAAAGTTATTTCACACTGAAATAGAGCCATCAGGAAAAGCAAAGGTAAACACCAGTAAAGATTGCTCGGCATGTGGGTCTCTGACCCGAATAGAGCATGGCAGAATACTGAGGTGTGATATCTGTGGTCTTGAGATAGAACGGGATGTGAATGCTTGCATAAATGTTGCAGGCAGGGGTCGGACATGGCTGACACGATCCCATAAAGGCCTGCCAAATGAAGCTGTGAAACAGTGAAAAGATGCGGAGCAGATGGCAGGAAGTCGAATATCAACGAAAATTTGACAAGGTCCAATAAAGGAATGAACAATGAAGTGAAAAATATAAAACTGAAATCGTCTAACACGCATACTTTACAGGAAAGCCATATCATATTTTGTCGTAAATTGTGGTGAAGTGATTATGCTGGTATTAATAATATTTAAACGGTTTCCAAAATTTATAATTGAGTTTACAATACTGAAACATGAATAAGGAGGAGTTTTTTGATACCCTTGAAGTTGGCAAAGACAAATATACCATAATATCTTTAAAGAAGCTTTCAAAGCACAAAAAAAATTTTAACAGATTACCAAAAAGCATTAGAATTATTTTAGAAGCAATGGTAAGAAACCTCGATCAGGATGCAATTACGGATTCAGATCTCAATAATTTACTTTCGTGGAATCCAGATAACCCGGGAGATTTTGAAGTCCCATTTACTGTAGCCAGAGTTGCAATGCAAGATTTCACTGGTGTGCCGGCTGTTGTGGATCTTGCATCCATGCGAGATGCATTCAACAGACTGGGTAAAGACCCTAAGAAAATAGAACCTATCGTTCCGGTGGACCTCGTTATAGATCACTCTGTTCAGGTTGATTTTTATGGTACTGAAGATTCATTCAAAAAGAATTCTGAAATTGAATTTAAGAGAAATGGAGAAAGATATAGATTCCTCAAATGGGCACAGAAGTCAATGAACGGAGTGAGAATAGTTCCACCATCCACAGGGATTATTCATCAGGTAAATCTAGAATTCCTGGCGAAGGTTGTTCAGACTTCAAACAAAGATGGAAAGAATTTCGCTTATTTTGACTCTCTTGTTGGGACGGATTCGCATACTACGATGATCAATGGACTAGGTGTTCTGGGATGGGGAGTTGGAGGCATAGAGGCAGAGGCCGGTATGCTCGGCCAACCGGTAACATTCCTTTCTCCTTCAGTTGTAGGAGTAAATGTCCATGGAAAACCAGCAGAAGGAATTACAGCAACAGATGTTGTGCTAACACTGACAGAGTTGCTGAGAAAGACGAATGTAGTTGGAAAATTTATAGAATTCTACGGAGAAGGCATAAAGTTTCTTTCTCTACCTGATAGGGCTACCCTGTCCAATATGTGCCCCGAATACGGTGCCACATGTGCCCTCTTCCCGGTTGATGATGAGACACTTTCCTATCTTAAACTGTCAGGGAGAAGTGAAAAACAAATAAAGCTTGTGAAATCCTATTGTGAGGCACAGGGTCTGTACGGAAATCAGAATGACATTGAATATTCTCAACTGGTTGATTTTGATCTGAGCGAAGTACATGCTACCATAGCCGGTCCAAAGCTGCCTCAGCAAAAGGTTGAACTCGAAGATTCATCCAGATCTTTCCTAAAATTTATGGAAAGTTCTAAACAGTCAGAGAAGACAGGAAAAAGCGGCCAAATACAGATCTCACTCAAGAGTGCACCGGTTAAGGTTAAGGGAAAGGATGAAACACTGAATGAAGGGGATGTTGTTATATCAGCCATAACAAGCTGCACAAACACGTCCAACCCAAGAGTTATGATAGGGGCCGGACTTCTTGCAAAAAAGGCCATTGAACTCGGTCTCAGCGTGAATCCAAAGGTGAAGACAAGCCTTGCTCCGGGATCGAGAGTTGTTACAACTTATCTCAAGGAAAGCGGGCTGCAAACCTACCTTGATAAACTTGGTTATGAGCTTGTGGGCTATGGATGCACAACGTGCATAGGAAATAGTGGACCTCTTGACAAAAATATTGAGGATGCCATAGTGGAAAATGATATGTATACTGTTGCTGTTCTATCAGGTAACAGAAACTTCGAAGCAAGGATACACAGAAATGTTAAGGCAAATTACCTGATGTCGCCACCTCTTGTTATAGCCTTTGCTCTTTCAGGAACCATACTCAAAGATATAACAAAGGAACCAATTGGAACTGGAAAGAACGGAAAGGAAGTTTTCTTGAAGGATATATGGCCAAGTGACAAGGAAATAGATCAGGTTTTGGCCAGTTCACTGAAGGCGAGCATGTATGAGGAAAACTATTCTAATGTCTATAACTTCAGTGAATTGTGGAACGATATGACTGCACCAGAGGGCGATCTATACAAATGGGATGAAAAAAGCACATACATAAGAAACCCGCCATTCTTCGACGGGTTCTCCCATGAATTGCCGGCGTATGAGTCTCACCTCAAAAACCTGAGAACACTTGCTGCCTTTGGAGACTCTGTCACGACAGATCATATATCACCTGCCGGTGCCATAGGAAAGAATAGCCCGGCTGGTAAGTATCTCAGAGACCATGGCGTTGAACAGGAAGATTTTAACTCCTATGGGTCCAGACGAGGCAATCATGAGGTTATGATGAGAGGCACCTTTGGAAATAACAGAATATCAAATCTTCTTGCAAAGGAAGTTGGCCCTTACACGACTACTGATAAAAATGGAGATGACAAGTGGATTTACGATGTTGCCATGAATAATTATGAGAATGGTTCAGGATCCATAGTGTTCGCAGGAAAGGAATATGGTTCCGGTTCCTCAAGAGACTGGGCAGCCAAAGGACCCTATCTTCTTGGCGTAAAGGCTGTTATTGCAGTGAGCTACGAAAGAATCCACAGAAGCAACCTGATCGGTATGGGCGTCATTCCACTCCAGTTTAAGAATGGAGAAGATTTCCAGAAACTGAACATAGACCCATATTCACCTGTATCCGTGGACCTCCCTGAATCTTTGACTCCACATTCAAAGGCAAATGTTCATTTTGTGGATAAGAGTGGAAATAAAAAGGAGGCAGAGGTTCACGTCAGGTTAGATACTCCCGTTGAGGTAAAATACTACTTAAACGGAGGAATACTTCAAACTGTTATGAGGAAACTCCTTTAACTTAAAAATAAACACAAAAATTTTGGAAAAATATATTTTTTTAAAAAAAACTTACTCTCTGTATATGTTGAAATCCAGTTCTTCCTGGGCATTCTTGGATTTTTCATCCAGCTTTGCTTCCAGCTCCTCGAGTTTTTCTTCTTCGACTGGAATGTACTTCATCTTACCCTTTGACATCATGTATGAGCCCGGGCAGAGAACACCTTCCTTCACGACGATGGCGTCTGCCTTTAGGGACAGAATGCCCGCCATTGCTCTTTCCTTTCCCTGGAACGGAGAACCAAATCCAGGGTTTTCATAGAATTTCTTCTGTTTTGTTTCTGTGTCTATCTCCACTATTGTATTTCCATACTCTAGGGGTGTCAATACATCATCTTCGTCAACTACTGCAATTACCTTCATAGAGTTACATATCTAA
>JAJZAR010000135.1 GCA_021799315.1 Thermoplasmata archaeon
TTTTTTGTTTATATTCAAGTATTTGTTTAGCTCTTCAATGTCTTCCGATTCAAATTCTAACTCTGCACCGATTGTTATTGCTTTTCCAAAGTTAGCTCTTTCACTTAATGGTAAAAAAGCATTAGGGTCATTATCTATAGTTTTTTCAGGTTTTTCAATTGGTCCTCGTTCTAGATTTGGGTCAAAGTTACTTATCGCCTCCAAAATAGTAGTCTTACCACTTTCGTTTAAACCAACTAATGTATATACATTTGAAGAGGGGGATTGGTTCAGTTCAAAAGTCAATTTCCTTATGCCTTTAAAGTTTTCAAAATTAAAGCGTACAAATTTCATAATCTGATGCCTAAATATATAATATAATATCATTTATAATTTTATGCCATAAATAGATTACCACGTTCCAGTTTTTAATCTTAATCTAATTGTAACAAAACAAATTATGAACGCTCTTTTCAGGTAATAAGGAATACAAAATTTTTACATGACATTTACGTTTACGATCAGATCAGAAATACTGAACATAGATTTGAGACGTGAACTCTGGTATGCGATTATTTCATGATCAAAAACAAAGCCTACCTCCAATCTGAATGGTGAAAAACTCTATTATATTAACTTATATATAATAATAAATTTTTACCTATCAATCCAGGAATGAATAGAGCGAATGAAGTCATTTCGAAGGAGAACAAAAGAATGACTGAGTTAGGGATGCGAGCAAGTTCTTGAAGGAACTCTATAATACTTTATAGCACCATTTTTGTGTGGAATAGCTCCTGCGTTACCCTATTCTCTTCAGTGATTATTTCATACTATTCTCTAAAATGACCTATTCTCAGTTATCACAATCCATGCAAGTTGCCTCTTATGGGGCTTGAAGAATTGACACTCTTGTTCTATTCTCTCACTAATGTGCTCAAGCCGGTCCTTTTTAACAATATTCCTTCTGGAGAGTTCCTTTGCAAAAGATTAGGCAAGTTCCACTTTTTAGTTCATTTATCCCACCATATGCCGCCTTATTATGTCCTTAATATCAGAGGGTCTGAACGATACATCAGATTCCCATGGTCCAAATCGTCCGTCAGAGTTGACTGCATCGATCCACTCCTTTAGAGCTGTTCTTTTTGTTCTGTTCTTTTCATCGTCTATCCCTTTTACTTCTAGCACCAACATCTTCCCGTTGCTTAACTTAATAAGGAAGTCTGGATAATAACTGTGAACCACCCCTTTGTAAAGGTAACTTATGACAAACCCCAAGTGATCATTCTTGACCCAACTCAAAATTGCGTCATTATTTTCCAACTCATACGACTCTGATGCTTCCCATGCGCTGTCGTAAACAACATGGCTGATGTGGGACTTATTAGTCAGCTCACACGGCTTGCTTGTGTACCAGGTGATCATTTTTCCAGTGGACTTTATGGGCATTTCCTTGTCAAAAATAGGTACCAGTTTCTCGGTATTTTCTGCACGTATTGCGCTGAAGAGATGCTGAACTATCTTGTTCATGTTTAATAGGATTAGAAGCCTCTTTTTTAGATTCTCCCTGTATGATTCACTCTGAATAACAAGCTTATCTGAATCCAAAAATGCCTCGACTATTCTTATCAACTGTGCTATTAAATATTCCTTGCTACCTGGCCACGATGGTTGCATCTGATCAAAAACATCTCTTGCGGCCTCAAATATCAATCTCTGCTTTCTCAAACTCGTGATCAATTTTTCAACCTGATTGTTTGACAGGTCGATTACTTTCAGTTCCTTTGTAACATCAGGTTTACCCTCGATTATCTGCGCCAATTCGGCTTTCAGTGGTGTGTCTTCAGGGTTGAGCTGTAGTTCTTGAACTTTATCAAGATCGATCTTTAACCTTGGAGTGTATGTGTGATTGATTCTCAGGATATTTGGCCAGGTCAGTTCAAATTTCTTCTTATCATCGTCAACATGGACTCTTGTCTTTGGTGCAGGAGGAGGAGGCGGGATACCACCTTCAGGACCAACACCTTCTCCTTCGTGTGGGAGGAATGTGAACGGTACACCAAACACATTAACGTATTCTGGCTCGAAAAGACCAGTCTCTATATTCACATCATAGGACGTGCGTCTTAAGCCTCTTCCCACTACCTGTTCGCAAAGTAGCTGACTTGTGAAGGCCCTCAGTCCCATGATGTGTGTTACAGTCTTTGCATCCCAGCCTTCTGAAAGCATTCCGACTGAGATAACATGTTGAATTTTTTCTCCTGGATGCCCTTTTTGCCCTACCGTGTCTACTTTTTCACGCAGTTCTTCCGCCATTGTTTTCTTCGAAGCACCACCCTTGACATTAAGCCCAGATTCAGCCTCGTTAAGCACTTTTGTATCTATTTGAAGAGTAGCATCGGGATTTTGCAGTTCCTTGATCATGATCTTTCCTTTATCTAGTGAAAACTTGACTCTGGCAGCCGTTTCGGTCCTGTTACATACTGATATCATCACAGGAGGAGTTTCAGCACTATTCTCCCACAGTTTAAGCGTCTCAAGCCAGTCAAGGCCCAAGAAGTAGTATGCTTTTGTTACGAGGTCTGGTAAAGGAACTTCTTTCCCTTCTGCTTGATTTAAATTTGACTTCACTTTCGGATCAACATATATATGGTAGAATTTTGATTTCATTGTCTTGGCGTTTGGTGTTCCATCATCTCTGACAACAACCCTAGGGGTCTTTACAAGGCCGGATTCTATTGCCTCGTTTAGACCAAAATCGCTTACAATCCACCCAAATAGTGAGTCTTCGTCTGCTGTCTTTCCAGAAGGGAGGAAGGGAGTAGCTGTGAAATCAAAGCATCGCATGATATTTCTAACATTATTGATTTTGTCAAGGCCACCTATCCATACAGTGCTCTCATTGGCACTGTCCTTCATGTCTCTCTGCCTTACGTATTTTCCAAGAGCTTCTGGATTAAATCTCCAGGCGTGATGCGCCTCGTCATTTATCACAATAATATTTTTTGCATCTTTCAGTTCGCCAAGCACTTCTCTTGCATAAGATTCATCACTTTTCACACCACGCTTGTCGACGCTTTTTTTCCTCTTAACCTGGTCTTCCGTTTCCCATTCGAGAAGGTGCCAGTTGATAATTTTGACATGTCCACCGCGGAGCTTGTCATACATTCCAGAAGGAATCAGATCAAATTCTATGTAGTAGTTACTTCCCTCTGAGGCCGTTGGACTGAGGACTTGGAGTCTATTTCTTACCGTAAGCCCAGGCGACACAACAAGGATATCCTTGGAGAATCGTGTGTCCTGTCTGTAAGTCATCTTATTGATGATCTGCCAAGCTATGAGCATTGCCATGACAACTGTTTTCCCTGTCCCTGTGGCCATTTTAGAACATAACCGCTCTATGTTACCACCATCACCCTCTAACTTTATTCCTTGTTTCTCCGTGTCCGGAGCCTCTATGAACCATATAAGTGTTTCAATTGCTTCAAGTTGGCAGAAGAAGAGTTTTCTCTCTCTGTCCGGTTTCTTCCAGTAGTCCAGCAACTCCTTTGTAACCTTTGTAATACCCGGATATCCTGAATCTCTCCACTTATCGACTCGTGCCCTGATTTTGTTTACGTCAGGCAATTCTACAAAGAATCCGGGATCGTCGAACTTTTCTGAGTGTTCTGAAGCTATTGTATATCCTGCAGGACGTCTTCCTTCAACCAGCTCAAATTTTCGCTCATTGCGATCATATTTGAGGTGCTTGTCTGGCTTCTCATAAGGGCTGTTAATTATTAGGTGCTGTACCTTATCGTAAGTCATTAATCCACCTTTAAAACTCTCAAAGATTCAATGCCACGATCATCAATGATCTTTATCGCAATTTGCTTGTTTCTGCCGGCTTTGAATGGTAAAGACTGGTTGCCAGCATAGTTGGAAATTAGATCTTCATCAACATATGCCTGAAGAGATTTGGCAAGCTTACTCCAACCACCGTTCTCGCCCTCAAGAGGGAAGAATACCTGTCTGGGATAAAGGCTCCTGCCGTTGTAGTCCGTGTCCAATTCCCACATCGCAATATTTGAGGGACTTCCAGACTTTATTTCGCCAGTTCGGGTATCGTAGTAATCAAAGCCATTTACGGTTACGGTATATTTTTCTCCTTGCCTTGTCAGTTCGATGTCTGGCTGTCCAATTAGCCAGAATGACGACTCCTCGTTTGTTTTCTTCTTCTTAAGATCATCGGTCAAAAGATCAGTATTCATCTGGCATTTAATCACAGTTACGCCAGGCCATTTCAATTCGTCAATATCCTTTGAAGCTTCAGGGTCAAACTGGAATGATGCAAATATAACAAGTTTGGGCTTAGGTACGATTTGTTGAGCCTCTTCAATGGCCAATTCTACTTGCCTTTGCTCCAAAGGAGC
>JAJZAR010000136.1 GCA_021799315.1 Thermoplasmata archaeon
TTTGATCGTTGGCTCACAGGACATCTTCAAAGAGATTAATGAGAGTTTGAAAGGATCTAAAGTGGGCGAAGAACATGAAGTGGAGATAAAGGCAGCAGATGCTTATGGTGTCCGAGACTCAAAGAACCTTAAAGTGCACACTGTTGCTGAGTTTAAGAGAAACAACATTGATCCTATCCCCGGTCAGGATATAAGAATTAACAATAAGCGAGGCAGAGTTCTTTCTGTAAGTCCAGGAAGAGTTGTTGTGGACTATAACCACCCATGGTCTGGCAAAGATGTTTTTTATAAATACACAATAAAGGATAAGATCGAGGGAAAGGAAGATAAGCTTAAGGGCCTTTTAGAAATGAATTTTTCAAGTGCAGCCGATAAGTTTGTGGTTTCTTCAGAAGGAGATGAACTCAAAATTCTAGTACCTGAAGAACTGAAATTCAGCCTCGAATGGTTTGATGCCAAATACAGAGTTGTGGAAGCACTGAGAAAGAACATTAAGGGCACGACACTTTCAATTGTGGAGAAATATGAACCTGTTAAAGAGGAGCCAAGCATGGAGGAAACAGGCAAGGAAGAAGATAAGGAACACAATGAACAAAAAAAGGCTGAAAGCACCAAGAAAGAATCCAGTGCAAAAGCTCCATCCAAATCCACTAAGAAGAAACCTGTTGCTAAAGAGGGTGAAACAAAAGAGCCTCCGCAGAAAAATACCCCTCCACAATGAAAAGCACCTCTTCCATAACTGTTATTCTTGTTGAACCTGAAACTCAGGGAAATATAGGTGCCATTTCCCGATCGATGAAAAATACATGTTTTAAGAACTTAGCATTAGTCGGTGTCAAATTTATTGACGATGATGCCTATGCAAGGGCTATGGATGGCAAAGATATTCTGGATCGTGCGGTGATCTATAGTTCTCTTCAGGAGGCAAGACAAGATTTTGATGTAATGGTTGCAACATCTGCAGTTCCATCCGGAAATATGAGAGACTACAGGCGCATACCCTTAGGACCAGATGAATTTTGGGTGAAGAATTATAACCCGGATCTGAAAACAGCTATTGTTATGGGTAGGGAAGGAGATGGATTGAGAAACAGTGAACTTGAAATATGTGACTTTTTCATCACAATACCTGGAAATCCTGACTACCCGGTCTATAACCTGTCTCACGCTCTCACGCTCATACTTTATGAATTTCTAAAGTCAGCAGATATAACACATCAGGAAAAGGAGCCGGCCAGTGGGGAGGAGATCACTATTCTGGTGGAAAAATTCATTTATCTGGCAAGGAAGACCAATTTTGCAAAACATAAGATACCCAACACAAAGGTCATGCTCAGAAGACTTTTCAGCAGAGCAGAACTTAAGAGAAGTGAATTCTACCGTATAATGGGCATGTTAAGAAAAATTGACATCGCCAGTGCAGATATGAATGATTCTGGCAAGAAACTGTAATAATCTTTATTAGTTGTCTGGCATTCAGGTTCATATTCCGATGGTCAAAATGAGTATAAAGGGAGATCGAAAAACAAGCGAACAACTCAAGGATGTGATTAATTCCTTGCTGGAAATTTCAAGAGAGAGCAATTCAGCCCTGTGGAGAGATGTTGCGAGGCGCCTCTCAGAAACAAGAAGCAATTATGCAGATCTTAATGTGAGCAAGATATCAAAGCTTTCAGCTGAAGGGGAAACAATTGTAGTCCCCGGTAAGGTACTTGGCAGTGGATATCTGGAAAAGAAGGTCAGAATTTCAGCGCCTTTTATAAGTGCAAAGGCACTGACGAAAATAAAGGAATCCGGTTCAGAATTCATTCCAATTGTGGATCTGGCAAAGGAGAAACCAGATGGAAAAAACATTAAAATTATGAGGTAATGAGATGAAATACATAGACGCCAGTAATCAGATATATGGAAGACTTTCAACAGTGGTTGCAAAGGAATTATTGAATGGTGAATCAGTAACCATTGTTAACGCATCAAGCGTTGTTGTAACCGGGTCAAGGGATTCTGTTCTTGCAAGATTCCGAAAGAGGAGAGATATTGGAAGTGTCAGAAAAGGTCCATATTACCCAAGAGTTCCCAAGGCCATTTTAAAGAGAAATATAGGGGATATGCTTCCAAAGGATAAGGCCAAAGGAAGAGAAGCATTAAAAAGATGCACAGTATACAATGGAGTACCAGCATCCATGAAAGAGATAAAGTTTGAGCGAATTGAAAAGGCAGAAAATACCAAGGTAAGCAGATTTGTTACCCTCAGGGATATAGCTGAGATTATGGGAATGAAGGTGGAATAAAGTGGCTGAAAAAGTTATAGCGACAACAGGAAAAAGAAAGACAGCAACTGCCAGGGCATACACAAAGAATGGGTCTGGAAAGTTCAGGATAAATGGTACACCCATAGAGCTTTACCCGGTGGCCATGCTGAGAGAGAAATTAATGGAGCCCAAATTGCTCATAGGGGAAAGGTCTGAAGCAATTGATGTGGAAATTACAGTCACAGGAGGCGGATTGACGGGGCAGGTCGACGCTGCCAGAACCGCCATGGCCAAGGGAATTGTTAAGTTACTTAACGATGAAACTATTGACGAAATCTACAGACAGTATGACCGAACCATAATGGTTAATGATATCAGACGCAAATTGCCTAAGAAACCCATGGGAAGAGGAGCCAGAGCCAGGAGACAGAAGTCTTACAGGTGATTGAATGATCATTCCTATCAGATGTTTCAGTTGTGGCAAAGTGATCGCGTCGGATTACAGGCGGTTTGAATCTGAGTTGAATCAGATAAAAATGAGAAACCGAGACCCCACGCCTGATGAAATTTCCCAGATCATGGATAATCTGGGTCTGGAGCGCTATTGCTGCAGAAGAATGATACTTTCGCATGCCGAATTGATAGACGAAATAATGCCATTTTCCTAGGCATTTTTACATGGGACCGTGGGGTAGCTTGGTATCCTACCAGCTTGGGGTGTTGGTGACTTGAGTTCAAATCTCAGCGGTCCCATACTATATTAGGTTTAGGTTTGTTTTACTATATAAATAGATGAATCCTTTCTTAGCATTTTAATGAGTATATTTTTAGAGTTTGTTAAGAGTTAAGATTCATGCTTCAGTTTTTCTGTAATCTTTGTTAACTACACTTTCCTGATAGGTCTATGTCTCTCTTCTACGGCTTAGGAGAAATGACAAGTGTTCAGATAGATAGGTATCCGCTACCCTCGATGGTCATAAAATATTCGATTATATAAAGAAATGAAGACCTTCTCAGCGTTTCTAATTATATATTAATAGATTTTTTAAACGAATAAAAGACAACTTTCTTTACCCTGTCTTTCACATTCAACTTTAAAGGCACTTTATTCATATGCTTTACGTTCATCTATACGTTCTATGAGAAGTGATCGGCATCTAAACAAGTATTTAGCCTTACCACCATCATCCCCTAGTTTTTACCTTACAGATTCTTAAATACGTTAACTTTTGAAGAACATCGGTAAGTTTTCCATTCGCACAGGGATCAATGTACGCAATTTAAGTTAATACTACCTTCTCGGTGGTTA
Organism: Thermoplasmata archaeon; assembly: GCA_021799315.1. GTDB lineage: Archaea > Thermoplasmatota > Thermoplasmata > Thermoplasmatales > Thermoplasmataceae > Cuniculiplasma. The sequence goes on from JAJZAR010000136.1 coordinate 3,562, forward strand.
TTTAAAGGCTACTTCTCACTCAAATTGCCAACCATGAGCTATCAATAACTCATGGCTATTAGGTTACGCTTATTGAGGCCAGATATCTTCCTTAGAAACAGGTTAACTATAAGATTGCCTAAGGTCACATATTATACTTTTAGCTTATCTTTAAGGCTTGGCAAATCAGGTGAGTCGACTAAATAATTCTCGTACTTCCTTATCAAACTCCGCAAGATTTCAGTCGCTTCTCCTGCCTCATATATCTGTCTGTTAGCATTTGATTCTTTTATTATCTTTATAATTTCATCTTTTGAAAAGGGCTCCAGATTAGGTAATTTCCTAAACAATGCATTTGCAGTGTAGAAGTCCGAAATATGGGAAACATTTTCCAATATGTTTTCACGAATCTTTGATTTAAATGATGGGATCTCATAGAGAATGTCGAATATTTTAAAGGCAACAATTTTGTGCCATTTATGTGGATATGATCTTATATCAGAATAAATTCCAAGTTTCTGGTATCTACCAAGGAAGCCGTAAGGATCCTCGTTCTCTTCTGTTACAATTGGAATTATCTTTCTGTCATTGAAAAATGCTATTCCTGACTCTTGGTCGCACCATTGTGAGTTCTTAAAATTATCAGTTATATATGCTATGAATATCTCATGAAACTTTAACGCTTCGACGATTTCATTTAACCACTCCGTTGATGGTTTGATATCTCTATGGGCGACAAACACCGTAAACCCTAATTTCTCCAACTCAGTAGTTAGACCTATAACATCTTTAAGGTCATCTGTACTGTGACTTATGAATATATTCAACCCATTACGCAACATGAA
>JAJZAR010000137.1 GCA_021799315.1 Thermoplasmata archaeon
ATGACGGAATAAGCTGTGCTTGCTTTCAAATAATCGTGTCAGGGTCTGTTTGCTTTAACTCAATTTCTTGAATTTTCCGATACCTGTTTTTGATTAATTTGTATATTCCCAGTGAATTAACAATGAACGGCTGAAAGTCCAGAAAACCATTGCTTGCAAAATTGGCCATTTCTGCCAACTCCATTTCTCTCAGCCCATATTCTGTAGACCCTAATGTCAAATGTGGTTCGTAAAGATCAAGTTCGTAGTATCTCTTGCTAATTTCAGGGTCCGGGTGAATTGCTTCAACAATCTTGCGATGCAACTGATTAATTCTATGGGATTCCACGCCGAGATAAACAACAGAATTTCCGAAGGATTTTACTCCTTTTAGGGACAAATTAAACATAGGGAAGGTACTGCAAATGGTTTTGATAGAATCTATCCAGCATTCATCTTCATTCAGACCAGCCTGAGATTTGACGGTTACGTGAGGTTCTACAAAATCCGGTAAGGTATTTCTTGACCACCTTTTCTGGAATTCCAGTATTTCTTCAGTATATCTCTTTGGAGGTACAATGGCAATAAAATATTCCACACTCGACTGATTTACATCAATGATTAAACTTTTCGCAGAAGCATCACGAAAACCTTCAAAGATCGGCAAGATTCTTCCATAGATTATTCTTCATAATGCCCCGAAAGTTGTGTAAGGTTAAAGATACCTCCTTAGGAACATTTCACTGACCTCATCTTTGCATTTGTAGAATCCTCTCAAGGTTCTGTGTGATCAGGTTGCATTTTCACTTGAAGCTGAGAGGTTTCTCGAAAGTTGAAGTTGACACTCGCGTACTACGTTTTGCCTTTGTTTGATCTTAGAATGTGAAAACGTATACAATCCATCATCCGATCATGATGATTTGAGCGATGTAAAGCCACGTAGTCCAGAATCTCACCGTGTAGAGGAACAATATTCGAATTAGACATGATGGTTTCTAAAACAGAATTCGCATCAGGAATCTTCTGTAATTTATGCCCGGAAACTGATTGTTCTATGTAATGGTCGGTATCAATAATCCATTGTTCTATAATTCTCTCTATGTCGTCTCTTTTCAATGAAAGTTTCTTGCTTATAAATTTCACCGATTTATTCTGGCACCTGAGGCGCGCAACATCTTCTTCACGTTTAGCGTTCATGACGATCACATTAATAACAAACCTTGCGCATGATTTGTCTCTTCCCTAATAGGGTATATCACGCTGGAACATTTAACTGCTGTGAAGGTTGATTCCAGACCAATTCGAATATTTTGACGTACACCCAAATTTCTCAGATTCGACTCTTCTTTATTGAAGACCAATGTTCCCTCCTTTGATCTTGGAATAAACCTAACAGTGGTCCTACCATGATTGCCTTGACCTTAGCTCTTCGGTATCTAAGCTTTATTTCGTATTTTTATCTCATTCAAAACCTTATAATCATGTCGGTCACCCCTTTATCTCTCCGCATATTAGGGTGCTGAAGTGTCAACTGCTACACACTGAATGATTGTGTCTCGCTGCTGATTGCTCTCACGCCCATACACAAGAATTCATGCAACCGCAACTATGGACTGGTTGACTCTGGTTGCGAATGTCAGAGAGCCATCGATTATTTTACGTCGGGCAACTTGATTCCAGCAGAGGACTTGCGCATTAATTTCTCATCCTCACGAAAGCATACCGTTGAAATCCATGAGTTCACATTTTGTTCATGTTGGCAGGCCATCTTAACGGATTTACTCTCTCGGTTGTTGCTTGGCTGTTTCAGGTGTGGACACTATGAAACGTATTCCATGTTTTACTGTTTCCCTTGAGGGAAGTCCGTGAATCTACACGCGAAGGCATTGGAGTTTTACGGCTTCGTTGAAACTCACAAATAATATTATAATCGCCACGCCAAAGTCAACTTTTAATACCAGGTTTTGTGACATATAGCCTGCATGTTGAAAAATATAAATGTTTTAGTAAAACAATCTTCATAGGCTTTTAATCCAAAACACGTGTTGACTTTATGGTGAAAATATTTACTCATTTGTTTTCAATAGTTTCACAAGCCACTCAATTGGTTCTTGAAAAATTTCCGGAGGCATATGTCCGTGTGTGAAGAAATAATATGAATCAAAACCCCATTTGAATGTAGATGCTAGTCTTCCGCTGTAGGCAATATCGCGGCTTCCCCCAAATAATGTATCTGATAGTATAACTGTTGCTCCATCACTTCCTCTGTTCATTATGCAAAATATCTCAGGTTTGGGTTTTGGTACCTCGCCATGATTTGTCATCTCCTTAATTATTGCTGCTGCTGCAACGTCGGCTTGCATAATGGCTATGTGCCCCAGCTTTGGCATTGAATCTGCGTTCACGTCTCCAACTACGAAAATATCCCTGTAGACCCTATGTCGCATCTCATCATTTGTTTTTATGAAACCACGACTGTCTCCGAGACTGGAGAGGGTTATAAGCTCTGGACCCCGGTAGGGAGGGATAATAATGGACAAATCGCTCTCAAGGTCTGTCCCATCATTAAAATTAACCGCATGTTCATCAATGCGGGTCAGAATCTTATTTGTTAGAACCGAAATTCTGTGCTCATTCATGAATGGGGCAAGCTCAGCATGTATGCTTTCCCCAACGTCATCGAAGAATACTGATCCTGGCGTAAACACTGTTATGGTTGATTTTTCTCGGATTCCTCGTTCCTTCAGATAAGTATCCATCATGAACATAACTTCACCTATTGGGCCTTCGCAAGGAGCATCCAATTTTATGCTTGTACTATCTTGGTCCCACTCTGTACGGGCTGATCCAATTACAATCTTACCTCCTTCAAAACTTTCCAGTCGCTTCGCAAGACGTTCGGCCTGAAAATCATCACAGATGGAAAAACCATAATCTCTGAACCCTGTTATGGAATCGTAATCTTTCACTGCACCTGTGGCGATGACAAGGATATCGTAGCTAATTCTAGCATCCCCATCTGTAATTATGACTTTACTCGTTGGATCAATTTTCATGACACTACCCATTACAAATTTTGACCATTTCCTTTCCACTGTCTGTTTTAACGGAATCCGGACCTTTGAAAGTTCCTTTCCGGCAAAGGCGACTTCTGGCAGAGAGGGCTTTTCAATACTGAATTCCGATCGGTCAACGAGCGTAATATCTACCGTAGTTCCAAGAACTTTTCTGAGCCTGTAGAGAACCCTGAGGCCTGCGAAGCCTCCTCCAATTATGACTATTTTTTTCATAATTTTGAAATATGGTAATGTTACTTATTTCTTTTCAGTTTTCTACCGTTTATGCTTTTTCAGTAGCATTCTGTCAAAAACTTTCTTAAAGAGCTCATTAATGGAATAAATGAAAGTATCTACAAAATTGGATAAATATATGGTTCAGCGTCAGAACATCAATTTTCCAACGGGCTTCAGAATCCAGCTCACCAGCAGATTATATGTCTTGGTTCCTTCATCCATAACGATAACTGAACCATTCTCCTCTTTGATGAGATTCTTCTGGCACATCCAGTCATAATGTAGCAGGAATTTGTCGTAGGAGAGCTCCGAAACTCGTGCAAGCCTGGTCTTTGAAGGGCTTGATATTAACGCTCCAGAAGAGTATGTCCGAAACAATTGGTTTTTTCCTTGCCCAGATCTAATATGAACAACAATTTCATGTATTGGATCCGGTCTGAGCACTGCGCTGCAATGACCATGTTATGGGTTCCATGAGTTCTGAAGCTTCAATACCATTGCAACCAGTATGGCGGTAGGCCGGAAGAATCTTGCAACTAAGGTATATGATTTACTCAATGCATCTGTATAGTAAAATATTTGATTCAATTGGAAATGAACCGAAAGGTGGGAATGCTCGATCAGCAAGAAAGAAGTGAAATCCTTAAATTCTCTTGGCATAACGCTTTCCCCGATTCGCTTTATGGATTCCTTTCAATCCTGTCACTCTTGCTGATGTATTTCCTTGGAATGCGTCAGGGAACAATGTTTACAGATCCCATCCTTGATCCTCTGCTTTACCAGCCATTTGTTGGAATCGCAGTAATAGTTTTGCTCAATGCATTACTGGGCAGGTACCCCACAATACAGATATATCTTGTTGGAACACTTATTGTGGCATATGCTTACATCGCAGTTGCTGTCCTTCCGGATTTTGGTCTATTCATCTTTCCCTTGATCTCGCTGGTCCTTTCGGTTATGCTTGCATTGCGCATAGACATGGCGGGGAAATCAAAACTTTCCCGGGTTGCAATGTTTGTGTCCGTGGCATTCTTTATGCTGATC
>JAJZAR010000138.1 GCA_021799315.1 Thermoplasmata archaeon
AAATACCACTGAAACATGAATAACCGTTGAGGCTTCCGAATCAGAATATGCTGTTACCAGATCACGAAGAAACGTGGTTACTGATACATAGCCGTCACGGATCCTTTGAAACTCTCAGGGATAACAACGCCAAAGAAGAATGTTGACATAACATTCTCCATCATTTAGGAAGAGCTTCATTGTACGATCGTGCGTTATTAAAAAGAGGATCATTATACTGAAATGGAATCAAAGGTCATTGAATCGAGTGATTGCTTAAATGGAAAGACAAGAAAGAATCAAAATTCACAATATAGATGCCTGGGAGTTGTCGAAAGGTGAGACATATTAATAGTATATTTTTTTAATTGAATCCTAGCGGTATGCAATATATGAATATTCAGACTATTTAGTAATCGTGAATATTCGACAACATTTCCACTATCAATAATCTATTTCCGTAACGTCAGATGAGAGAATTTCTATCCTTTTAAGGTTTGAAACTATTTATTTATGGTGTAGCAATTTATCCCTATGGATAAAGTGGTTTCACAGATATGGAACATGTCACAGAATATTTCTAAGGGCCTCATAGGATCAGCAGAGCGGGAAGAGTTGAAAAAAAGGGTAGCAGATATCGCAATAACATCCTTTGGTGCAGTAAATGCAGAACCTGTAAAGATCATGAGGAAATCGCTGTTGCCATCCTCTGGAAAGAAAAACGCAACAATATTTTTCACAGGAGAAAAGGCTGCAGCGGATGTAGCCACAATGATCAATGGCACAATGACAAGATATCTTGATTACAATGATACTTACCTGTCAAAGGAAGCATTGCATCCTTCCGACAATATCCCCCCGCTGATTGCCCTAGGTGAACACCATGAACTGAAGGGGAAGGAAATCATAGATGCAGCTGCAGTATCATATGAGACTGTTTGCGGGCTTTCAGATGCAGTATCCATAAGAGATCTGGGCTGGGACCATGTAACCTACGTGAGCATATCGTCCGCAGCAGGTATTGGCCATCTGTTAAGTATGGATGAGGAAAGATTTAGCCACACACTGAATCTTGCCATAAACAACAACATCAGCCTGAGACAGACAAGGGCAGGAGAACTGAGCATGTGGAAGGGAGCTACAGCCGCAAATGCATGCAGGAACTCCGTGTTCGCATCCATGCTATCGGAAAACGGATACACAGGGCCCGCCCCCATATTTCAGGGAGAAATGGGATTTTTCAAACAGGTATCCGGAGAATTTTCCTTAAATTTTTCAAAGAGCCGTATAATGAAGACAATGATCAAGAATTACCCAGTAGAATATCATGCTATGAGTGCTGCAGAGGCGGCCTCTGAACTGAGAAATGAAATCGAGGGCAATATAATAAGTATAGATGTGGAGACCTTTACCGTTGCAAACACTATCATAATCAAAGACCCCGAAAAATTGAGGCCCAAAACAAGGGAAACTGCTGATCACAGTATGCCTTACATAGTGGCTTATACCTTGAAAAAAGGAGACCCGAATCCAGATTCATATGGCGATAAATTCCTAAGAGACCCAGAAATTTTGGGCACCATTGATCTATCACACTTCAAGGTGACTGACAAGTATGACGACATGTACCCAGAATTTCTACCTGTAAAGATACAGGTGAAGACGGATAAAGGAACCTATGAAAAAGAGATTGAAGCACCGAAGGGCCACAATAAAAGACCCTATACATGGGATGATCTTGAAACAAAGGCGAAGAGAGTTATGAATGAGGACTCCGCAAAATCACTGATTGAGTTCTGCAAAACCTTTGAAAGAAAGGATACAAGTGAATATCTGGAGGTAATGCGAAATGTCAAGGCTTAGAGACAATATTAACTCAGGGCCAGGAGCATTGAGAGATCTTATGAAAAACCAGTTTATTGACATACCGGGGGTATATGGTGGCATATCCGCAATCATGGCCGAAAGAGCAGGTTTCAAAGCAATATATCTCTCTGGCTCTGGAGTTGCAGGTATGATGGGTCTCCCGGATCTCTCTGTGACAAGCCTGAATGAAGTTGCCGATGAAGCTAGAAAAATTACATCTATCACAAAACTACCTCTGATTGTTGACTGCGATACGGGATTCGGAGAAGCACTCAATGTGGTGCGCACAGTAAGAATGATGGAGGATGCTGGTGTTGCTGCCATTCACTTAGAGGATCAGGAACTTCCAAAGAAGTGTGGACATCTCAATGGAAAGAAAGTAGTGCCGATCGACGACTTTGTCCTTAAATTGAAGGCTGCCATTGAGGCGAGAAAAAATCCTGACTTTACCATCATAGCACGAACCGATTCCAGATCAACAGATGGACTCGATGGTGCCATTGAACGTTCAAGGGAATACCTTAAGGCCGGTGCAGATGTCATATTTACTGAAGCCCTCGAGAACATTGATGAATTCAAGGAGATGAGAAAAAAGGTAAAGGGATTGCTACTGGCAAACATGACAGAATTTGGAAAATCTGATCTGCTCTCAGTGGAGGAATTGAAAACTATTGGATATAATATGGTCATATTCCCATTAACTGCTTTCAGAGGAATTCTGAAAACAACTGAGAACATTTACAAAAAGTTAAAGGATGAGGGCACCCAGAGAGACTTCATCAACGAACTGATGACACGAAATGATTATTATGAAACCATAGGATATGATGAGTATGAAAGAGAGGATTTCTCTCTGTCTGAAAGATTAAACAGAAAGGATTGATATGCCTAAAGCTTAAAAGCTTCTGGCTTTCCGATTACTGGTTCCCCGTGACCACCCATGTAATTTTCAGGGTTCAACCTGCTCAGCACACCAGATAGAACTTTTCTGTTTGCATTAACGATTTTTCCTTCTGCGTCTGGAAATATCCCTTGTGGGAATATGATGAGTTTTTCCCTTTCGCCCCTGGCGGCGTCCCCTCCAAATACGGTTTTACCCATGCTGAGGAACATTTCATTGAACCAGACATTTCCCTCCACATTTTCTCCTCTAACATAGGTTGCCTTCAGACCTAATGGCAGGGAAGTGTTTTCATCATAATTCTCAGCATTTTCCAGATGATGGAATCTTATGAAATCCTTCCTGTCAAGTCGTGGAGTGTCTTGAACCAGAGGTATGAATAACTTAGATCCGGTTAGTCTCGCCAGAAAAGGGGCTCCCCTGAGATGTGCAAAACTTGTTATAATTACTGCATCCACCTTTCCTAAAACAGATAAAGCCTGAGGGAGGCCGGGAAGCATTGGCGGGTCTATGGCAACAATGTGCCCTTCCTTTACGATAATATAACCTACAAGTTCTACACCAAGCTCCGCATCATTGGATGCAATGGAAAATACATCTTTCATTACAGGTTTCAACATAATGCCATATGACACCAAATTTATAATAACTTTATGCTAAGATTTATTGATTATAACCCCTATGAAACTATGAGATGAATTGTGCTAAATGATCACGTCCTGTGAAAAAAAATTGAGTTTGATTTCTTCATGAAATTACCTGTAGAATTGATTTCTATTGAGCAGTTAGAAGATGAACTAGAGTTAAGGAGTATTTTCTCTGTTAATAACATTTTTAATAGGGAAGAAAACTTAAATATTTTGCTCACTTATATTTTTATATGGTAAAAAAGAAACTTTTAGCATTATTAGTAGTGTCCATAATGGTTGTAGGTATGCTTATGTTTTTGCCTGCGGGTAACGAAGCAATAAGCTCAACGAGCCATTCAAGCGGTCAAAAACCGCTGAATGTGGCAACTCCACAAACTGTCTCGAAAACAGGAGACTCAAGAAGTGTATCAAATTCAGGACTTCTGCAAGAAAAGAAAGAGATAGAACTGGCAAAACAAAGTCACGTGCCTCTGAGCAAGGTGTTTCTTCCAAACTATCTCTACAAAAGCACCGTTAAGGACAATACTGTCCAATTAGGTTATTCGACTTCTCCAGCCCCAATGGGAGTGGGCTTCTATGGTCTTGTCAATAAATCCGGGAAAATGGTTGGCAATAACTACACAACATCTTCACTTGAGGCTTCCGTGAATGTATCACAGCTAAAATCTCTGAGCATAAATGCAGACTGCTCATCCACAGTTACCATGCAGTTGAACGGTATATTGAACAATGTTGACCTTTTCGGAAATTCATCCTATGTCTTCTGGACCCAGAATGTGATAAGATACGATTCTACAACCCATGTGCTGTCTCTAGAAAATAACATATGGAATTTCTCGTCTTCTAACGCAA